>NZ_JCALCX010000110.1:0-593 GCF_059812565.1 Mycobacterium sp. NGS49
ACGTCGGCGGAGAACGATTCGACGCCCAGGCCGACGCCGCCGTTCCACGGCTCGAAGCCGGCCTGGATGCTGGTCAGATACCACGAGTCGTTGATCGACTCCATCGTTGCCGTGTGGTCGACGAAGTCCATCACGTCGAAGGTCCACACCTCGATGGGCGCGGTGGCGACATAGGACATCACATTGTTCTGCCCGTTGCTGCCGTCCCACACCACAAAACTCTTGCCGTTGATCGTGGCATTACCGACCGGGGAGCCCACCGGCTGAATGGGGCCCTGGTGGTTGAACCAGATCATGATCTCCTGATCGTTGACCCCGGTGGTGGTGTAGGTGGAATCCAGCCAAATGTCATACGAGGCGTTCCAGGTACCGGTCGGCACGTAGTTGTAGTCGATGCTGGTCGTCGCGGAGTTGATCTGACCCAACTGGATGGGCAGGTTCGTGCCCGTCGAGGACGTGCCGTAGTGCACCCCCTCATAGATCGAGGGATAGCCCAGCGGAGCGCCGTTGGTGGGCGCCGACCCATTCATCTGGGCGATGGAAAACCCCGTGGGCGTGACATTGATCGTCTGACCGGCCGGGTTGTTCCACGC
>NZ_JCALCX010000111.1:0-574 GCF_059812565.1 Mycobacterium sp. NGS49
GCCAGCACCCCGGCCACCCTCGCACTGAACGTGGTGATCTCCGATACCGCCCTGCTCGGCGACGACGACGCTCCCGCGCTGCTACAGGGCTACGGCCCGATCCCGGCGGCCGTGGCGCGCACCTGGCTCACCACCGCGCTAGCCGACAAGAGGTCGCTGGCCAGCCTGCGCCGACTCTACGCCCGCCCCCACACCGGGGCGCTGGTAGCGATGGAATCACGCTCCCGCACCTTCCCCCGCGGGCTGGCCCAGTTCATCAGCCTGCGCGATCAGACCTGCCGCACACCATACTGCGACGCCCCCATCCGCCACCGCGACCACATCCAACCGGCCACACGCGGGGGACCCACCACCGCCGCCAACGGCGCCGGACTGTGCGAGCGCTGCAACTACCTCAAAGAGTCACCCCGCTGGCGAGTCACCACCCACCACGAAAACGGCACCCACACCACCGAATACACCACACCCACCGCAGCCCACTACCAATCCACCGCACCACCGATCTACTCCCGCATCGACATCAGCGAGATCGAGGACACCATCGGCATCACACTGATCAAAAGGCACGCCGCTT
>NZ_JCALCX010000112.1:0-539 GCF_059812565.1 Mycobacterium sp. NGS49
CTGGCTGCTGGTCGGCTCGGACAGCCGCCAGGACCTATCCGCCGAACAGCAACAGGAGCTGGCAACCGGCGGCGATGTCGGCACCGGCCGCACCGACACCATCATCGTCGTGCACGTGCCGGGGATCGGATCCGGCTCGCGGACCACGCTCGTCTCGATCCCGCGCGACTCCTACGTGCCTATCCCCGGTCATGGACGTGACAAGATCAACGCCGCCTTCTCCCTGGGCGGTGCGGCGTTGCTCGCGCACACGGTGGAGCAGGCCACCGGCCTGCGCCTGGACCACTACGCGGAGGTGGGGTTCGGTGGCTTCGCCGTTCTGGTCGACGCGCTGGGCGGGGTGACCGTATGTCCGGCCGAACCGATGCACGATCCGCTGGCGGGACTCGACCTGCAGGCCGGTTGCCAGCAACTGGACGGACGCAGCGCCCTGGGCTACGTCAGGACCCGGGCCACCCCGCGGGCGGACCTGGACCGCATGGCCAACCAACGCCAGTTCATGTCGGCGCTGCTGCACCGCGCGACAAGCCCGGCGGTCT
>NZ_JCALCX010000113.1:0-529 GCF_059812565.1 Mycobacterium sp. NGS49
CCGGCAGTCCCTGCAACGCACCCTGCCACGACGACAAGGCCGACGCCGCCGCCGACGCCCCACCGTGATACCCCACCAACGCCGCTACATCCGCGGCCCACATCTGCTCATACACACCCTCGGCAGCAGCAATCGCCGGCGCGTTCTGACCGAACACATTCGACAACACCAACTGCACAAACGCATTCCGGTTGGCCGCCACCGCCACCGGAGGAACCGTCGCCGCCCGCGCCGCCTCGAACGCACCCACCACCACAGTGGCCTGCCCCGCGGCACCCGCAGCGCGCGCCGCCGCCGCACTCAACCACCCCGCATACCGAACCGCCGCCGCCGCCATCGCCGCCGCCGCCGGACCCTGCCACGCCCAACCCGCCAGATCCGCGGTCACCGACGCAAACGAATCCGCCGCAGCACCCAACTCATCAGCCAGCCCCGACCACGCCGCAGCCGCCGCCACCATCGGCCCCGACCCCGCACCCGAAAACATCCGCAACGAATTGACCTCGGGCGGCAGCACCGAAAAACTCAT
>NZ_JCALCX010000114.1:0-480 GCF_059812565.1 Mycobacterium sp. NGS49
ATCCACCGCCGCCCGCACCGCCGGCCCACTTGCGATCTCGCCGACTGTTCCGGTGATTTGTTGGCGTAGGTGCCCGGCCAGTGCCGAGGGTGTGGGGTGATCGAAGACCACGGTGGGTGACAACGCGAGACCGGTCGCGGTTTGCAACCGGTTACGCAACTCGACGGCGGTCAGAGAATCAAAACCCTGATCCTGGAATACGCGGTCGGCCCCGATAGTGGCCGGATCAGCACCCAGGACAGTCGCCACATGCGAGGACACCAGCTCCGAGAGCAGCGAATGTTGCTGCTCATCAGAGAGTCCGGCCAGACGCTGCGCCAAGACCGAACCCGACACCGCCGCAGCCCGGTCCCCCACCACAGACCGCCGCCGGACCCCCACCAGATCAGCGAACAAGGCCGGCAACATCCCAGCAGCGGCTTGAGACCTGAGCGCAGCCAAATCCATGCGCGCGGGCGCAAGGCAGGATTGATCGAGGGC
>NZ_JCALCX010000115.1:0-456 GCF_059812565.1 Mycobacterium sp. NGS49
ACCACTTGCGATCTCGCCGACTGTTCCGGTGAGTTGTTGGCGTAGGTGCCCGGCCAGTGCCGAGGGTGTGGGGTGATCGAAGACCACGGTGGGTGACAATGCGAGACCGGTCGCGGTTTGCAACCGGTTACGCAACTCGACGGCGGTCAGAGAATCAAAACCCTGATCCTGGAATACGCGGTCGGCCCCGATAGTGGCCGGATCAGCACCCAGGACGGTCGCCACATGCGAGGACACCAGCTCCGAGAGCAGCGAATGTTGCTGCTCATCAGAGAGTCCGGCCAGACGCTGCGCCAGTACCGAACCCGACACCGCCGCAGTCCGGTCCCCCATCACAGACCGCCGCCGGACGCCCACCAGATCAGCGAACAAGGCCGGCAACATCCCAGCAGCGGCTTGAGACCTGAGCCCAGCCATATTTATGCGTGCGGGCGCAAGGCAGGATTGATCGAGGGT
>NZ_JCALCX010000116.1:0-422 GCF_059812565.1 Mycobacterium sp. NGS49
GGTTCCCTTCTTGCGTTGGGATGATTCATTCCGCGCGTTGGAGATGCTGGCCTCGTTGTGGTCGTCCACCGGGCTGCCCACGGTCGGCGCCCAGGCGGTGGCGATGCCCTACCGGACCTTGTTCGCGACGCTGCAGCAGCTGCTGGTCGGCAAGGAGGTCACCGTCCGCATCGGTGACCACGACGTGACGCTCACCGTTCTCGAGCTGGAATCCGAGCTGGATCCCCAGGGCCTGCCGGTAGGTCAACTCGGCGAAGTCCGGGTGGCCGCCCGCGACATCCGCTGGGACGAGAACCGCCTGCAGAGTGCGGTCGCCGTGCTGCGCAACGTGCATATCCGTCCGGGTGTGCCGCCGCTGGTGATCGCGGCCCCGACGGAGCTGTCCACCGAGTTGCCCAAAGACATCTTCGACCACGTGCTCG
>NZ_JCALCX010000117.1:0-389 GCF_059812565.1 Mycobacterium sp. NGS49
AAGTCACAGGCTTTGCCGGCCAGGTCTTTTTCGGCGGCTTCGCGGGTGCCCGGGTCCACGGTGGCGGGCAGGTGGGCCAGGAAGCCGCGGATCACCTTCACGTGCGCGTCGCCGATCCGGCCCTGGCGTTGGGCGGCGGCGGTTGCGGTCAACGTCGGGACCAGCGGTTCACCTGTGAGTGCGCGACGCTCACCGAGGTCGTCGGCTTCGGCGATGCGCCGGTGGGCGTCGGGCTTGGTGATGCGTAGCCGGTCGGCCAGCGCCGCCGGGAGTTTGCCGCCGAGTTCTTCTTCGGTGGCGTGGGCGGCCAGCGCGTTGATCAGCGGGTGCCGCGGCGCCCGCAACCGGCGCTCGACGGTTTCCAGCCGTTCCAGCGCCCGCATCCACTC
>NZ_JCALCX010000118.1:0-346 GCF_059812565.1 Mycobacterium sp. NGS49
CCGCGGCGCTGTTGGCGCTGTTGACAGTCGAACCAACACTGGCTAAGTCGGCCGCAGCTGATGCCATCTCTTCGGGCACCGCAATCAAGAGCTCCACGTCATTCTCCTAACATTGAAATGATCAGCGGTATCTCGGTAGGTCCTGGCAGCCTGTCGACCTTGCTGGCAACGCTTTACACGCTGGATGGGAACCGCTGTCGACACCGACACGACCAGGAAAGCCGTCAAAGGCTAGCCATCGACTGCACACAGCGGCGTCCAGTCACCAAAAACGTTGCCGCACCGAAACTCTCGATCCAACAACCTGGCCACAACCCCCCTTGAGGGAAGACTCTGTTGCTGTCCC
>NZ_JCALCX010000119.1:0-344 GCF_059812565.1 Mycobacterium sp. NGS49
GGGGGTGATGAGGCCGTGGTGGCTCAGGATGCGTCGGATCGTGCAGGTCGAGGGCACCGGCAGGCCGCGTTGAGCCAGGTGCCATTGCAGGGTGAGTGGGCCGGCGTCGAGCCCGTCGGCGACAAGGCCCTCGCGCAGGAGGACCACCGCGGCCACCACCTCATCGCTGACAGCGCGGGGGTTGCTGGCGGGCCGTCGCGAGCGGGGATCGACCGCCTCCAAACCGCCTTGACGGTAGCGGTCCAGCAGCCGATAGAGGTGCTGGCCAGACAGGCCATAGACCCCGGCTGCCTCGGTGACCGACATGCGGCCGCTGACGACTTCCAGGACAACCACGCGTGCTT
>NZ_JCALCX010000012.1:0-208221 GCF_059812565.1 Mycobacterium sp. NGS49
GCCGGTTGACCGTCGTGGCATCCACACTCGGCGGGCTGACCCGCAGCGCGATCGCACCAAGCGCAAGGAACAGCGAGGCACCGGCGGTCGCGCCGAGAAGCGTCGTCTTCGGCGCTCCGGCCCGCAGGGCGATCAGGGATGCGGCGACGTCGGCGGCGTCACAGACGAGGCCGGCCTGCAGAACCGCCTTGTGTACGGCCGGTTCTGGATAGTGCAAGGCAGCACCCAGAACCAGATCTCGCACACCGAACAGTCGTGTGACAAGTCCGACGCTGGCGCCGTCCGGCAACTTGCCGAGCCCGAAAACCCGCGAGCTGAGTGATGGCGACGCCCAGGAGATTCCGCCGGCGAACATCCGTATGAAGGACATCGTGGTGGCGGCGGGGTGCTGATTGCTGTTCATGGATGCGGTCATCTAAGGCCCGGCCTTTCGTTTGTAGTTGTTACTACAAATAGATCTAACCTGTAGTCGTGACTACAATCAAGACCCAATGGGGCACAAGTACACGCGCGAACAAATCCTCGACGATGCCGTAGCGATGGCATTGAGCGAAGGGCTCAGCTCGCTGACCTTCGGCGCACTGGCCAAACACCTCGGCACCAGCGACCGCGTGATCGTCTACTACTTTCCCAGCAAGACCACACTGGTCACCGACGTCCTCCTCGAGGTCGGCAACAGGCTCCAGCTTGCGCTGGCTCGCGCACTGCTGGAACCCGCTGATGACCACCGGCAGCTGGTCAGAACCGCGTTCAAGGTATTGGCCCGGAACGAGTTCGACCCGCTCTTCGCCGTCTACTTCGAGGTCTGCGGCCTTGCCGCCGCCGGCGTTGCGCCGTACCACGACCTCGCCGCGCCACTGACCGAGGGCTGGATCGACTGGCTGGCAAAGTTTTTCACCGGCAGCACCAACCGCCGGCGCGCCGAAGCCGAGGCCAGTCTCGCGCTCATCGACGGGATGCTGCTGTTGCGGCAACTCGCCGGTCCGGCGGCAGCTGACCGGGCCGCCAAAGTCCTGGGTGTTCGCTGATTCACCTCAGCGAGTAGCGAATCGGCAGGTGCTTGGGACCGCCGACGAACGTGGTTGCGATCAATTGCGGATCATCGGCCATTTCAATGGATTCGATCCGCGGGATCAGCTCGGAGAAGAAGCTGTTCATCTCCAGCCGAGCCAGTGCGGCGCCGAGGCAGAAGTGCACGCCATGCCCGAACGACAAGTGTTTGTTGGGGTCGCGTCCGACGTCGAACCGGAACGGGTCGGTGAACACTTCTTCGTCCCGGTTGGCTGAAACGTAGGACAGCAGCACGGCTTCGCCCTTGGCGATCGGCACCCCGCGCACCTCGGTGTCGGCCTGCGCGGTGCGCATGAACTCCTTGACCGGCACCACCCAGCGGATCATCTCCTCGACCGCGGTGCCCATCAGTCCGGTGTCCTGTTGCAGGCGCTGAAGTTCGGCGGGATTCTCCAGCAGAGCGAGCAGTCCGCCGGAAATCGCGGCACTGGTGGTGTCGTGACCGGCGCTGGCCACGATCACGTAATAGGAGATGGTGTCCATATCCGACAGCGACTCGCCGTTGATGGTGGCATTGGCGATCGCGGACGCCAGGTCCTCGGTCGGATGCTCCCGCCGCGATGCGGTCAGTGCGGAGAAGTAGTTGAAGAAGTCCAGCAGCGTCGCCAGTAGATCGGTGCTGGCCTCGCCGCGCCGGAGTTCGGTGTCGTCACCGCCGAACATTTCCTGGGTGAGCTTGAGCATGCGCGGAAAGTCGGACTCCGGCAGTCCCAGCAGCGAAAGGATCACGTACAGCGGGTAATTCACCGCGATCTCCTGGACGAAATCCAGTTCGGGTCCGCGCTCGAGCATCTTGTCGACGTAGATCTTCGCCAATTCGTCACAGCGGGTCTTCAACGCCCGCATCGCCTTTGGGCGAAACCAATCCACCCCGATCTTGCGCATGTCGCGGTGATGCGGATCGTCCATGTGGATCAGGGTGCGCAGACCGATCCCGGCCTCCTGGTCGGCCAGCAATTTTGCCTCGAGCTCGGTCACCATCAGCAACGGACGCGGGTGGTTGGTGAACAGGTCGTTCTGGCGCTCGATGGCCATCACGTCGGCGTGCTTGGTGATCGCCCAGAACGGTCGGTAGCCCTCGACGTCGACCCACGACACCGGAGCGTGCGCCCGCAGGTGGGTCAGCGCCGCGTGCAGTCGCTTCTCGTCGGCGTAGGCCGCGGGGTCGGCCAGAACCCGCGCCGCCTCGTCCATGATCCGGGTGCTCATATCGTCTCCTGACGGTGCAGTTACCGAGAGAGTCAGCGTCTGCGGGTGGACAACGATCGGGGCGGATTGGCGGCCACGGCAGCACCTCGCACTAATGTGGAACGGTATCGTTCTAGATTATGCCTGCGGCGGCCGATGGGTCAAGATGTCGTTATGACTCTTGCCGGCGGCCGTACCTATGGCGGACTGAGCCCGGAGCAACGTTCGCAGGACCGCCGCTCGCGTTTGGTGGAGGCGGCGCGCACGCTGATCGCCGAAACCGGGGTGGCACCGCTGACCGTCGATGTGGTCGCCCAACGGGCCAATCTCAGTAAGCGGTACTTCTACTCGGAGTTCGCCACCAAGGACGACCTGCTCGATGCGTGCGCCGAGGACTTGTTCAGCCGGTTGTATGCCCAGATGGAGGAGGTTGTGAACACTGTCCCGCTCGCCGAGCGGGTCGAGCGTACGGTCCGTGCGGTCGTGCACACGCTGGCCTCTGATCCCTCCGACGCGCGCTTGTACATGGAATGTCCGGGCTTTCCCCGGCTACGCGAACGCCAGCAGCGCGCGGTGCGCGACTTCAGTGAGCACATGGCCGCCCGCGCGATCGCCTTCACCGGACGACCGAAGCCGGCCGTCGACCGGGTGCTGGCCACCCGTGCGCTGGTGGCCGGAACAACCGACCTCATCGTCGGCTGGCTGCACGGCGACATCGACACCGACGAGGACCGCATCGTCGCCACCCTGACCGCCACCGCCCTCGGAGCGGCGGCGACGCTGTGAGTTGCACGGCGTAACGGCATGTCGGTCCGCGAACTGATCGTGCTGGGCACCGCCAGTCAGGCGCCCACCCGGTACCGCAACCAGAACGGATACCTGCTGCGCTGGGACGGCGAAGGATTGATGTTCGACCCCGGGGAGGGCACCCAGCGGCAGATGCTGCTGGCCGGTGTGGCGATGAGCAGCGTGACGCGATTGTGCCTCAGCCACTTTCACGGTGATCATTGCCTCGGTGTCCCCGGGATCATTCAGCGCCTGTCGCTGGACCAGGCACAGCACCGGGTGCACGCCTACTTTCCGGCGTCGGGGCAGGAATACTTCGCTCGCCTGCATCACGCCTGCATCTTTCATGACCGTGCCGACATCTATGCGCAGCCCGTCGCCGTCGACGGGCCGATCGCGGCGGGCGCATTCGGCGTGCTGGAAGCCCGACGACTCGAACATTCCGCCGATGCGATCGGCTATCGACTGATCGAGCCCGACGGTCGACGATTTGTGCCCGAATTGTTGCAGCGCTTCGGGATCGACGGGCCCGCGGTCGGTGAGCTGCATGCGGCAGGGTCCATCGACTGGGGCGGTCGGAGGGTCGATTTGTCCGAGGTCAGCGAGGCGCGGCCGGGCCAACGGTTCGCCTTCGTCATGGACACCCGGCTGTGCGACGCGGTCTATGCCCTGGCCGACAATGTGGACCTGCTGGTGATCGAGGCGACGTTTCTGAGTCGGGACGCGGACCTGGCCGCGCGTTACGGACATCTCACGGCGCGACAGGCGGCGCGGGTTGCGGCCGAGTGCGGGGTGCGGCGGCTGGTGCTCACCCATTTCTCTCAGCGCTACACCAGCACCCGGGAACACCATGACGAGGCGGCCGAGGTCTTCGACGGAGACCTCGTCATCGCCGACGACCTGGCCCGGATACCCGTCCCCGAGCGATTATGAGCCGACCTCCGATCAACACAGATCGTGGTGGTAGTAGCCGTTGCCGCCCAGCCGCTTTGCCTGGTACATCGCGGCGTCGGAAGCTGTGATCAGGTCAATGAGCAGTGCCTGGTGCTCGGCGGGCGTGGTTTCGTCCAGGTGGGCGCAGGCCGTACCGATACTCGCCGTCACTCCAACCGTCGAGCCCGCGATCGCCTCGCAGATCTCTTTGGCCAACTGTTCGGCGTTGCAATTCGCCGAGGTGCCGGCCACCAGGAATTCCTCCCCGCCGCTGCGCGCCACCACCGCCTGTTCGTCGGCGACGGCCAGTAGTTCCTGCGCGACCTGTACCAAGGCATTGTCGCCCGCGGCATGACCGCGGTTGTCGTTGACACCTTTGAAGTTGTCGAGATCCACCACCAAGACCACCAAGTGGGCGTCGATGCCGCGGCGGGCCAGCATCATCCCCAAGGCATTGTGTGCAAACGCGCGCCGGTTCAGCAGGCCCGTCAACGGATCGCGGTCGGCGCGCAGCAGGTCCCCGGCCAAGGCACGAACCAGCACTGCGATCGCGAGCGGCAGCGCGATGTTGACCTCGAGCACCAGCCAGAGGTCCACCACCGCCAACGAGGGGTGCCCCGAGTTCGCCAACCGCCCGGCTTCGAACAGACCGACTGCGGCGGCCACCGCAAAGTTGTACAGCACGAATCCGGTCGTGTGGAAGAACGCCATATACGCGCCGAAGGTGGCGAAGGCGATACAGCCGATCAACGCCGCCAGCGGCTTCGGGTGCGCCAGACACGCCAGCGCAACGGCGATGTTGCACGTCAATGCGAACGCCACCGACTGCACGCGGGTCGGCCACCGCCAGACCCACAGCAGTGCACCCAAGGTTCCCCCGACGACGGCGGTCCAGGTCATGGCGACCGGCACCGCTCCACGGGGACCATCCGAGCCGGCGAGCAGCACCAGCAGACACAACACCAGCGATGTCGAAATGAACGCCATCAGCGCCCGAGTGGTGCCGCTGATACCGCGCGCAGCCAGGTACCCAGAGAGCCAGTCGTACTGATCGGCCCGCTGCCAGCGGCTCAAGATCCCAGGTTGACGCTTAATTGCCACCACCGATGCAAGAGTCAAGGTGCCGGCCCGCCGCAGCGCGGCTCTCCCGAGGCCGAACACGCAGATTATTGCTGATGCCCTGGGTGGTTGGCGATGATCCCGGAATCCAGCGGCTCAGGCGGATCGCCAATGAGAAATACTCTAGGTGCCAACCGGTGCCGACCGTGAACTCGACCGGCTCGTCCCAGCCCTCTGACAGCGGCGGCGACGCGGGCAGCCGTCAATGTCGTACCCCGCTGTGATGATGGGGTTATGTCTTCGATCGGCTCGGTGGGCTCTGCGGTGACGCTTCCGAAGGAGCGTTTGGAGGTGTTGTTCGAGGAGTTGGCGCAGTTGGCCGGGCAGCGTAACGCCCTGGACGGGCGGATTGTGGAGATCGCGGCTGAGATTGAGCGTGACGGGTTGTGCGGGATGACCGGGGCGCGTTCGGTGGCGGCGTTGGTGGCGTGGAGGCTGGGGTTGTCCTCGACGACTGCGCACACGATCACCACGATCGCAGGCCGGGTGGAGGAGTTTCCGCGTTGCACCCAGGGTTTGCGGGAGGGGCGGTTGTCGCTGGATCAGGTCGGGGTGATCGCGGCTAGGGCCGGGGCGGGATCTGATGAGCATTATGCGCAGTTGGCGCGGCATGCCTCGGTCGCTCAGTTGCGTACCGCGGTCAAACTGGAACCGCGTCCGGAGCCGGATCGGCGTCGGCAGCCTGCGATCACCAAGACCGGCGACGAGGAGTCCACGACGTGGCGGATCACCTTGCCGCATACGGAGGCGGCGACGTTCGAGGCAGCGCTGGCTTCGCATCGGGAGGCGTTGATCACCCAGTGGAAACACGACCGCGCCGACGCCGGGGGCGCCTCCCAGACAGCGCCGCCGATGCCCGACACCCTGGAGGCGTTCATGCGGCTGGTCGAGGCCGGCTGGGACGCCGAGGCCACCGCCCGCCCGCACGCCCAGCACACCACGGTAGTGGTGCACGTCGATGTCGCGCAGCGGGTGGGCGCGCTGCACCTGGGTCCGGTGCTGACCGAGGCTGAACGCCAATATTTGACTTGTGATGCCACCTGCGAGGTCTGGTTCGAACGTGACGGCGAGGTCATCGGCGCCGGGCGCAGCACCCGCGGAGTCAACCGGCGGCTGCGGCGCGCTCTCGAGCACCGCCACCGCAGCTGCGCGGTGCCCGGCTGTGGCGCTACCCGCGGCCTGCATGCCCACCACATCCGGCACTGGCAAGACGGCGGCCCCACCGACCTGGCCAACCTGGTCCTGGTCTGCCCCTACCACCACCGGCTGCACCACCGCGGCGAGATCACCATCACCGGCAACCCCACCGACCTCACCGTCACCGACAGCGACGGAGACCTGCTACACCCCGGCTCACTCGCGCGTCCACCCGACCACCCCCCACCCGACGTGCCGCCCTACCCCGGGCCCAGCGGCGAACGCGCCCAGTGGTGGTGGTACCAACCCTTCCAACCCCAACCACCACCCGGCACCAACTGATATGGGGAGAACTTTGTCAAGTGGGCATGGGCAGGCGCCGTCGAGGAGCTACCGATATTCGCGGGTTGGCTACCGCAGGGCGGGGTTTCGGCTGGATCGCATCCGCGTGTCTAGGGTCGAGCGTCGACCCGGCTGGGTCTGCTCCTAGTTGTGTCGCGGGTCGATCCACGCGCTGCCACCACCGCACTCGCGAGGAAGCAGTCAGGTGGCAGTCAGTCGTCCATCACCGCAAGTGACCAGCACCAGCCGGCCAGCTCGCGGGCGATCGCAACGGTGGCCACGGTGGACCGCTCGCGCCGCGCCAGGAAACCCACCCACCGGTTATGGAGACGATGATTGCCCTGGTGACCTCGCACGTGCCGCCGCCGGAGCCAGCTCCCAGCGCGAACGCATCACCGCTCCGACCTGATACTTCGATCGGTGATGCCAGGCCGCCTCGACGAGTAGCCGCCGCACGTGGGTGTTCCCGGTCTTGGTGATCGGGCCTTGCGCTCGCGGACGACGATGCCGAGGGCACCAAACCGACGAACGATCCGATTGTGCTGCCGGTGAATCGATCCCAGTCGCCGATCTCAACGGCCAACGCCAATGCGGTCAGCGCGCTGACACCGCGAAGGCATGACAGCCTGCGCACCGCCGGAGTGAACTCACTGTCTGCGGCGATGTCCTCGATCGCCGAGTCCAGACTCCGGCGTCTGGCCTGCAGCATCAACACGTGCTCGTAGTCGGAATCGAACGCCATCCGCGTCGCCAGCGTCGTCAACTGCGGCGTGGCCTGCGCGCGCAGCCAGCGATCGTGCGCATCGGTCCAGGCTGCGCCCCCGTGATAGACGATGCCGTGGCGCAGCAGCAGCCTGGACAGTCGATGACGCGCTCTCATCAGATCACCACGGCAGTCTTCGCGCGCACGTACCAAATCGCGGCAGGCCTGCTGGTTCACACTCGGAATCGCCACCAAGGTGACCTCGTCCAGGCGCAACAACCGCGCCAGATGAAGTGCGTCGCGGGCATCAGTCTTCACCCGGTCCCCGGCGGGCTTCTGCAGTTTCGACGGCGCAACGACCTCACATCGAATTCCGGCACCGCTCAATGCCCGATACAACCCAAACCGGTCGGACCGGCCTCATAGGCCACCGCCACCGAGCCTGGCAACCGTTTGATCCACTCCTGGATGTGCTCGTAGGACGGCGTCAACCGAGTCTGCGACACCTTCCCTGTGACGCCGTCAACCGCCGCTACTACAACCGAACGCGCGTGCACGTCCAGCCCAATACTCGTACGCTCAGTGAGCGAGGCCCCGGCCCGCAACCCCCGACACAACGCCGACGGTTACTCATACCGTCTCGACTATCCATCGACGCGAAACAGCGTTCGCGCACAACAGGTTTCATCGCCGTCGATACGGTCGAGTGAAAGCGCGATCAGATGCTGGGGTGTTGGTGCCCGATCTTCGTCGGGAGCGCGGCCGTCGTCATTCGACACCGCTACAGCGCGGCCACCCGATCCGCCCACGGCTGTGCCTGCTCGAGTTGAGCCGCCAACCGGATGAGCAGCGATTCTCCGCCCAGCGGTGCCACGAACTGCACGCCGAGTGGTAGGGAATCAGCCGTCCAGTGCATCGGTAGCGAGATCGCCGGTCGGCCGGTCAGATTCGCCAGCTGGGTGTACGGCACCCAGCCGAGGTTCTTCTCCACCAGGTCGTCCACGATGCCGGTGTGGCGCAGCAGGCGGGCGGTGCGCGTCTTGATCAACGCGTCGGATGCGCGCTGCAAGGCGACCGGCAGGTCGAACTCGCCGATCCTGGGGGGCGGGGTGGCCAGCGTCGGGGTCAACAACAGATCGTGAGACTCGAAAAACGTGCTCAGCCGGCGTGTGTGCTCGTGGCGCCGCTCTACGGCGTCCACATATTCGACGCTGCCGGTCGCGCGACCGGCCGCCGCCATGATCAGCGTGTCGCGTTCGAACGACTCATTGCCGGCGCCCGTCAGGCGCTTGGCTTGGTCAACATCCCAGGCGAGGTGGACAAACCAGGTGAGCAGGAAATCCCGGGCGAGTGCGGCGTCGTCGTACGGGGCCTGCGCCAGTTCCTCGACGTGGTGTCCGAGCCCGGTCAAGATCCGCACCGTCGCTTCGACGGCAGCGACGGCTTCCGGGTGCGGATCGGGGGTGATCGCCGATGGCACCCGCACACCGATCCGAAGCTTGCCCGGGTCCTGCCCCACCGCCGACGCGAAGGGCGCGGCGGGCAGGGCAGGCAGGTAGGGCCCGGACGGCTCGCCTCCGCAGATGACGTCCAGCATCGCCGCGGTGTCGCGCACGGTTCGCGACACGACGCCCTGCACCGCCGCCCCGTGCATGGATTCGCTGGTCGTCGGGCCCATCGGGGTGAGCCCGCGCCCCGGTTTGAGACCGACCAGGCCACAGCAGGCCGCCGGGATGCGGATCGACCCACCGCCATCGTTGGCGCCCGCGCACGGCACGATGCCGGCCGCGACGGCCGCGGCCGACCCTCCGGAGGACCCGCCCGGTGTTCGCTGCAGGTTCCAGGGGTTGCGCGCCGGGCCCCACGCCTCGGATTCGGTGATCCCCTTCGCACCGAACTCCGGAAGGTTGGTCTTGCCGAAGATGACCAGCCCGGCATCTATCCAGCGCTGCACGATGGTCGCGTGCTCGGCGACGGGCTCCCACATCAGGGCGCGACAGCCTTGCGAGCTGGGCAGACCCGCGTAGTCCTGGGCAAGGTCCTTGATCAGGAAGGGGACGCCGGCGAACGGGCCTTCCAGCTGGTCCTGGGGCGGGGCCGGGACATCGCGCACGATCGCGTTGATCCGGGGGTTGACCACCGCGGCCCGCTCCCTGGCGAGCGTGAGCAGCTCCGCTGCCGATACCTGCTTGTCGGCGACCAGCCTGGCCAGCCCGGTGGCGTCGTAGGTCCGATACTCGTCGAAGTTCATGCGTTTGACCGTAGGGCCCGTTGTCGCCTTCGGCTAAGCCTGGTTTCAGAATCACCGATACGGGCGATCCCGGCCGAATGAATCCTCAGCAGCAAGACGAAGACGCCCGGGCGCCCGTCCCCGAGGACGCACGGGAGACGACCCCGGCGCAGCGCGCGGAGGAAGAGCGGCTGGAACACCAGACCGGTGATCCCGACGCGCCCGCTTCGCGGCAATCGCACGATGAGCTCGCCGACGAGAGCACGCGCTAGACCTCAGAGGTACAGGCCGGCCGGCACGGTGGCCCGGTAACGACCGTTGCCTACCTCGGCTAGGAGCGTTGCAGTGCAGATGCGGCCGTCATCACCGGCCAGCACCGCCCGGCGGACCACTTCGCGGATGTCGCTCCCGCTGGTCCGTTCGGGCATGGCTGCGACGACGGCTGCCGTGTCCACGTCGCGGCCACCGGGGATACCGCGGATCAGCGCCGCCAGAATGCGCGCCGCGTCGATACGGTTGGGGTACCCGACTTCGACGACAGAATCGAACCGCCCCGTGCGGATCGCGGCTTTGTCCAGCGTCGCCGCATCGTTCGTCGACGCCAGTGACAGGATGCGGGCGTCGGCTTCGACGTCCATGGCCTGCAACAGCTCCGACAACCCGCCGTCACCGCTCGCACGGCTGCGGCACCACAGGTCGACATCCTCCAGCACGATCAGCACCGGGCCGCCGAGCCGCTGAGCCTCCTCCACCACGGCAGTCAGTAAGTCCTCACCGGCCTTCGCCTCGACGTAGATGACGGTGAATTCGCCGACCACCTCGCGAGCCACCACCGCACTCACCGCCGACTTGCCGGTTCCGGGTGGTCCGCACAGCAGCACACCCCGCCGCGCTCCCAGTCCGTGCGCCCTGAGCACTTCGTGGCGGTCGCGTACGGCCGTGACGCCGAGGTCGACCTCGGTCCAGACCTCGTCCGGAACGATGACGGTCTCGCGGGTCACAGTGGCCGGCAGGTCGATGACCGAGAAGCTGAGCCCTTGATTGTTGGTCGCACGCACTGCCCGTCCGCGGTACGGGTTCAGGTCGTTGGCGCGTTCGGCGAGGCGATCCAGCACCGCCCGGGCGTGCGCCTGATGGTCCGGCGTGACAAACGCGCTCACTTCGGCCGAATGCATGATGCTGTCGCGTGCCTCGATGTGGATGACGCAACCGGTGTCCTCCAGCAACGACCCCGCCGGGAAGTGCACGCGCAAACACAGCGGGTGCCGGTAACGGCGGTCGCCGATCTCGGTTTGTGTCCACTTCGGGGGATAGGCGTACTCGCCGGGACCGATCTCGCAAACCTCTGCGTAGTCCTCCATCCACTCCGCCAACGCGAGAGCGGTGGTCAACCGGGACACCGGAGTGAGTGCCCGTTCCTCGTCGAGCAGATAGCCGCAATCCGGTACACCCAGGCATCGTGCCGTGAAACGTTCTGCGGTTTCAGCACTTTCACGCTCGGCGACGCCGACCAGCAACTCCCCGAGAGCCCGCAGCGCCGGGCGCACCCCGTAGTCCAGGCCATCCAGCCAGCCACCGACGTCGTCGATGACACGACGGTGCGCGGCACCGCCGCCGGTCATCCCGTCGGTCAAATCGGTCAGTTGGTCATCGGTGAGAGTCATCGCCTTGTCACGGTTGTCGGTGGATCAGCAGCGGTCCACCATCGCACCTGAATTCGGAGGCGGTCAACCGGTTTTCGGGCCAGCGATGCGGGAATCTCGATGGCCGACGCCGCAACCCGCCCCCTGGCCTGCCGCCGACGGGGACCGCTAAGTCACTGACGCTGCGTAGATCTGGTCGATGTTCGCTCCGAGCATCTCGTCGAACTCGGCGTCGGTCTGATCGACCGTCAAGCCTTCGGTGAGCGCTCGCGAGAAGCTCGCAATGAGACCGTGATTGCGCGTCAGGATCGCGCAACTTTCGGCAAGGCTGTAGCCGCCGGACAACGCGACCACGCGCAACACCCTGGGATGCTCGATGAGCGGCCTGTACAGGTCGTCTTCGGTGGGCAGGGTCAGCTTGAGCATCACCTGTCTGCCCTGGGGAACCTGGTCCAGTTTCTCGCACAGCGCCGCCAGCAGCAGCCGGTCGGCTCTGGGCTTGTCGGGGCTGTTGATGCTCACCTCGGGCTCGAGGATCGGCATGAGCCCACGTTGGGCGATCCGGTTGGCGTAGTCGAACTGCTGGTCGACGACGGCTTTGATCCCGTCGTCGTCCGGCTCTTGAATGAACGAACGCATCTTGGTGCCGAAGACCCCCTTTTCGACTGCGCGGTCCAGCAGGGAATCGAGCTTGGTCATCGGCTTCATCAGCTGCACACCATTGCCGGCGGTGTCGAGACCCTGGTCGACTTTGACGATCGGCACAATGCCCTTCTGTTCCCACAAGAAAGCCGCGGTGTCTTTGCCGTCGATGGTGCGGTCCATGGTCTGCTCGAAAAGGATGGTGGCGAGGACTCGGTCACCGGAAAAGCTCGGACTGGACATGATGCGTTCCCGCATCTGGTGGATCAGGTCGAACATCTTGTCGTCGCTGTCGTACGCATCTGCTGAAACGCCGTACAGCTTCAGGGCTTTGGGACTGCTCCCGCCACTTTGGTCCAGCGCGGCGATGAAGCCGGGCCGCGAAGCCATCGCGTTGAGTTGCTCCTCGTTCACTGCCATCCCTCCCTCGCGTCTGCAACCTAGAATGCCGCAACGGTGCGCTTCCAAACTTCAACTCGGGACACTGGCCTTCAGCGACGCCAGGGCGTCGGCGTTCAACCGAGCGAACTCGTTGGCCTCCTCGAGGCTCAGGGCGGCCGCGAAGATCTCCGCCATGCGGCTGTTGGTCGCCTCTTCCACGTCGGCGTAACGGTCCTTCTTGTCGGATCCGTCGGCGAAAGGCTCCGGCCAGCCGAACATCTTGGTGTACTCAGGGCCCCTGTTGAGCATGTGCGCTTCCACCGGGCTGATACCGGAGCTGCTGAGCACGGGGAAGTGAACGGCCGCCCGCAGCTCCCGCAGAATGAACATCACCTGCATCGCCCGCGCCGGCGCGTCGTCGGCCAGTGGCATGCTGCGCCAACCCGCGTACAGCGGCAGGTCTTGGCCCGGCGTCGCCGCGATAACCTTCTCCCCCAACGCGGCCAACCGGCCCAGCCCCGCTGCGCCCTTCAAGTACTTGCGGCCGAAGTCAGCGCTTTGTTCCCAGTACGTTTCGGCGGCACCTGCCGCTCCGCGCACCGCCACACCCTCCGCCCAGAGGGCACCCAGGGCGTTCGGCTCGAACACCGCGAACGCCGCGGCGGCGGTCTCGCCTGCGACGTCGCCCAGCACACCGCCACGGCCGGCGACATAGCCGGCCAGCGGGTTCTGATATCCCGCCGCGGCGCTCTCGGCGAAAGTTTCCGGGTGCAGCATGAACACCGCCACGGCCTGTTGGATGGCCGCTCCCGCGGCGCGGGCGGCGTCCGCCATATCGGTGTCGGTCATCGCGACCCTCCTTCGCTGTTTGCGCCAGTTTGCAGCCTGAAACAATCACCTCATGGGCGTCAAGGCGCACGACGGGGAACGGTGCCCCTGCGGGTCGGTCGGCAACTACCTCGAGTGCTGCCGGCCGCTGCACGCCGGCGAACGGCACGCCGACACCGCGCTTGCGTTGATGCGGTCGCGCTTCAGCGCCTTTGCAGTGGGCGACATCGATTACCTGCACGCAAGTTGGCATCCCAGCACCCGGCCGAAGCGAGTGGAATTGGACAGCGACGTCGTGTGGCGTCGGCTGCAGATCGTCGACACCGAAGCCGGTGCCGCAGAAGACATCACCGGGGTGGTCGAATTCCGCGCCCAGTACGTGCGCCACGGCAGTCGCCACATCCTGCACGAACGCAGCCGGTTCGAGCGGGAGAAGGGTCGCTGGTTGTATGTCGACGGGGATGTGCTCGATTGACGCCGGGCGGCAGCGGCGTCCACATCAACGTGATCCGCTGAACCGCAGCCGGTCACCGACCCCGAAACACCGGCGCCCGCTTCTGAAAGCGGGCCACTTGCGCCTCCACGGCGTCTTGGCTCTTCCACGCCGCCTCGAACATCGCTTGGTGGACGGGCCTCTCGGTGTCCCAGGCGCCATCGTCATTAAGCACCCGCTTGGCGTGTTGTATCGACAGCGGGGCCAGCCCGGCGATCTCATTTGCCCACTGCTGAGCGTCCTGGAGAGTGCCGATCCGATTCGCCATCCCGCACAACAGCGCCTCTTCGGCAGGGAGTTTCTGAGCCGCCATCAGCATGGCGCGGGCGCGCCCGTAGCCCACCAGGGAGGTCAGTCGCCGAACCGTCCAGGTATCGGCCGCGAGCCCGTACTTGGCCACTGGCAATTGGAAATACGCGTCGGCATCAACCACTCGGAGGTCGCAGATGACGGCCAGCTGCACGCCCGCTCCGATAACGGGTCCGTTGATGGCCGCGATGACGGGTACCGGCGTGTGGTCGATCGCTGCGTTGAGCGCCAGGGCCTTATCCATCAGTTCGTCGACTAGGTTCTCCGCCGAGGCGGCTTCCGCGCCGGACAGGTCCATCCCGGAGCAGAAGACGCTGCCCTCGCCGGTCAGGACGATCGCCTTCACACCCTCGGCGGCAGCGCCCTCGAATGTCCTTCGCAGTTCATCGATCACGTCGGCGTTGAGGGCGTTGCGCCGTTCCGGACGCTGTATCCGAATGGTCAGCACGTCGGCATCCCGGGAGAGTCCGATCATGCCGTGACCTCCGAGTAGCCGCCGCCGCATTTGGCTGGGCGTCGATGCGACACCGCGTCTCCTTTCCCTGTCAACTCATGCCAACGGCGCCTGATGGCGTCGTTCGCCCGTGTGGTGCTCAAAGGTTGAAGCCGGAGAACATGATTCGGCCCGGATCGTACTTCTGGCGTACGGTGCTCAGCCGGGAGAGGTTCTGGCCGAAGTATCGCACCGGCGGCTGGTTCGCCTCCAGGTAGTTGACGTATCCGCCTACCGAATACTGTTGCACCGCTTGATGTGCGCTGCTCAGCCAACCGGTCGCTGCCGCCGGTGAGCCGGCTGTCTCGACGTACCACTGCACCAGCGCGGACTGTCGTCGCCACGGGAACGCGGTGGCGTTCGGTGCCACCGTTGCCATGGCGCCGTCCAGTGCGTGCATGATCGCCAACATGCGGCCCGCGTTGCGCGGAAAGGCGTCTACCGCGGCGCTGATCCCCTGGGCGACAGCCGGGGTGATCGTTGTGAAGACGTCAGATCCGCCGACATAGCCGAGCGGTGCGGGATTGAGGTTGTTCACGGCCAGATACCGCACCAGATCAAGGTAGTTGAACGTATGGTTCTCGGTGCCGGCCGGTTGCACTCCAACAGCCGAAATGATCGCCGCCGCAACGCTGTTGCCTGAACCTGCGGGACAGGTAGCGAGGATCCGACAATGCGTACCCGTGGCGTCGGTGGTGCTGTCCGCCAATGCCCAACTGTTTCGGTCCGCGGTGCGCAACCAGTTCTGCCAGCCGACGAGGACCTGTGCGAGCGCCTGCTGCGGAAAGGTGAGGTTCACCGCATCGACATCCTGGGTGGCAAACGTGGCAAAGGTCAACGAGGTGGTCACCCCGAAGTTGCCCCCGCCGCCGCCCCGCAGGGCCCAGAACAGGTCCGGGTTGCTGTTGGCGGATGCGGTGACGGTCTGGCCGCCAGGCAGCACCACCGATGCCGAGGTCAATTGGTCGCACAGCAGTCCCGCATGCCGGGACTGGGCACCCAGCCCACCGCCCAGGGCGTGTCCGGCGGCGCCCACCGTGGGGCAGGTGCCGGTCGGGATGCCCCGACCGACCGCGGCCAGCGCCTGGTGCACCTCGTACAAACCGGTCGCGGGCGTCACCGTCACCTGCCCGGTGGCGGCGTCGAAGCTGACATCGCCGGGCAGCTGTCGCAGATCGAGCACCATGGTTCCGTTCGCCGTCGAGGCGCCCGTATAAGAATGCCCACCACTACGCGCAGCGACCCTGAGCTTGTTGGCTGTGGCGAATGCCATCGCCTTCTGCACATCTGCGGCTGATTTCGGGGTGACGATCGCCGCCGGGGTCGAGTCGTTGTAGTTGGTATTGAAGACTTGTTTGGCCGTGCCGAATTGGGCGTTGGTCGGCTGCATGACCTGCCCGCCGAGCGCGCTGGACAGACCGTCCCAGCCGGAGGCGACCGGATCCGCACGGGCGCGGTTGGCGCCGAACACCACACCGGCCGCTAAAGCGCCCACGGCGCCACGCAGAAGTGTCTGCCGGGAGATCTGGGCCGGGCGGTCCGTCATATCTCGCATGGTTGCGCAACGGACTATGGGAACCGGGATGCCGCGGCTGTCGGGGGCTCAACTGTGCCCGAACCGTGACGCCGCCCAGTGCGCGTCACCCGGTTCGGGGCGCGACGAACGGCACCAGTACTTCATCGACGAGCTGCACGATCAGTTCGTCGTCAATCGGGTCGCCGGTTACCAGGAGCCGGTGCCACAGCACGCTCTGACCCAGTTCGCGGGCGATCTCGACGGGTACGTCGGGCCGCACGTCCCCGCGGGCGATTCCCCTGGCGAGCAGCTCGGCCATCTCCTTCTTGCGCCACCCGATCACCTCTGTACGGAAAACCGCGGCGAACTCGGGATCGTTTGCGGCTGCGGCGATTCCGGCCTGGATGACGGCCGCGCGCGGACCGGTGAACACGTCGGCCCACCCGCGAAGGATCGCCAGCATGTCTTGGCGATAACTGCCCGTGTCTTCATGGGGAATCGCCGCGACTGCGGTCCGCAACAAAGTGTCACGCAGCAGCGCCCGGCCGTCTGGCCAGCGCCGGTACAGCACCGCCTTGCTGGTGCCCGCGGCCGCGGCGACCGCCTCCATCGTGACGCCGGCCGGACCGTGCGCACAGACCAGTCCGAGTACCGCGTCCCTGATCGCCGCATCCAATTCCGCACCATGGCGTCGCCGCATCGCATTCCTTCCCAAGAAACGATTGCGTTTCTTACGCTGGGGCCTTACGCTATCGGCAAGAAACGTTACCGTATCTTGGAGGTCGTCATGCAGCCTCGGCCGGTCCTGTACCCGCTGCGTTCGGTGGAGACCGCGACAGTGCACTTCACCACCGCTCCCCACCACCGCCGCCGCGTCACCATCGACCATCGGGCGCTGACTGCCGTCAGCCCGAGAATGGTGCTGGACTGGTTCACCCAGCTGGGTGGCACCATGCCGTACGGCGGCCAGGTCATCGACCGCTATCTCGCCTGGCACCCCATCGATCACATCCGGTGGGAACTGGCCCGTCCGGCGCCGGGCGGGGGTGCGGCCGAGGGCGCGCGTTTCCGCATCGTGGAGGCCTTCGGGGCCAAGCCCGAGTACAAGATCGACGTCATCGACCGCGTGGAAAAGCTTGACGCGACGGGCATCCGCCTGGTGACGCGGGTCGCCGGCGTCATCGTCATGCAGCTGGAGCACACGTGGTCGGCGGGCTCGGACGGCACGCACTACGTCACGGTGCTCGACATCGGGGCGCGAACCCCCCTGTTCGCGCCGGTCAACCGCCTTCTGCATCGACGCTTCCCCGACGACATGGTGCGGGCGTGGATCAAGCACAACATCGAAGAGGTCGGTCAGCTGGAATATCTGCTGCCCCAACTTGAAACACGGCTCGGATCCGTGCCAAGGAAAGATCAAGAACTCGTCAAGTAGCTTCCGCGACGGTGATCGTGTCCGTCAGATCGAGGAGGCACGATGTCGGGTCGCTGGAGCGCATACGCAGGGAAGTTCGCCGCGGTTGTCGGCTTGGGCGCCGGCCTGATGGCCGTCTCCACCGGCATCGCCCATGCGGAAGCGCCCCCACCAGTTGGCTTTTGGGCCAACAGCACTGGCTCCGAACAACTGTTGGTGAGTCAGAGCGGATGCTCGCTGGCCAACGCCGCCGGGGTACCGACCACATCGGGTCCGTGCAGCTGGAACGCGTCTTCGCGCGGCGGAATCCTCACCATCGTGAGCAGCCAGACCCATCGGCCGGCACCGGTCTACTTCAACGTCGTCTGGGTGAACCAGTCGACCATCACCGTCGAGGGTGACGTGTTCTACCGGCGCTGACCCGGAGAAAGTTACTGCGGAATATCCGACAGGTGGCCGATTAGGCTGCTAGCCGGACGGGCGCCACTGCACGGAGTCGCCACGTCGTCGACTCGGGCACAAGGGGTTTGCACATGACAGGCAGCGACAGCAGCACCGCACCGGAGGGTTACCCGGTTCCGCCGACCGGTGGGTATCCACCGCCTCCGCCCGCTGGGTACCCGCCGCCGGGTCCCCAGTACGCGCCGCCCCCACCGCCTCCCGCGGCGCCCAAGAAGGGATCGGTCGGCAAGCGGATCGGCGCGGCCCTGGGTGCGGTCGCGCTCGTGATCGCCGCCAAGTTCGGACTGCACGCGGTAACCCACCGCCATGCCGATCGCCCCTTGACCAACAGTGGCTTCGACTACGCAGTGGGCACCTGCCTGAACCTCGCCAAAGCGGGCATCGCCGTCAGTCCGAGCGATGTACACGTGGAGCCTTGCTCGTCGCCCACGGCACTGTCGAAGGTCGCCAAAAAGTACAAGGGCGCCAAGAACTGCCCCAACGACAACTACGGAACTCTGGAAGGTGGCGGCAGCGGCCTGTGCCTCGAAGACAACCTGACCGTCGGCAGTTGCTATCACCAGGCCTTGATCTCGCACATGTTCGCACCAACCGACTGCAAACCCGGCGTGTTGTCCAGCGACCCGACCTTCCGGGTCGCGACCCGGCAGGACGGCGTCAACGACCCCGCCCTGTGCGATGGTGATCAGCAGGTGGTCAATTTCCCTGAGCCGGCGCTGACGTACTGCATGGACGTTCTGGAACGCAGCGGGTAGGAGGTCGGCCGGCGCCCTTGCCGTTATCGACCCGGTACACGGCGCCGTGCACACCCGAGGCGTCGTCGCTGGCCAGGAACGCGATGACGTTGGCGACGCCGAGGGGTTGCATCATGCCGCGCGGTGCGGCTGAGCGCAGTATCAGGTCGTAGTTCCGCTTCTCCGGGGCACTGAACTGTTCGATCTGCGGGGTCAACATGCCGCCCGGGCACACCGCGTTCACGCGCAACCGATCCGCGGTGTACTCGACGGCCAGGGCACGCGTCAGCCCGATCAACCCGTGCTTGGCCGAGCAGTAGCCGGCCGAATACGCCTGGCCCTCGACACCGGCGATGGACGCGACGTTGACGATGTTGCCGCCCCGGTCCAGCAGGTGCGGCAGTGCGGCGCGGCACAGGTAGAAGGGGCCGTTCAGGTTCACCGCCAGGTCTTGGGCCCAATCGTCGTCGGTCATCGACTCGGTGCGCCGCATCTGATGGCGCCCAGCACTATTGATCAAACCGTTGCCCCCCTGCGTGACAGCAGTCGCGCCGTCTCGGCGCCCAGGCCCGACGAGGCGCCGGTCACGAGGGCGACTTTGCCGTGCATTGTTGCCATTTCGTCCCTCGCCGACTTCACAGGTCTGCGGCGCGCACCCGTCGCCGCAGCGTCAATCTCGATGTGCCCGTAGCTGATACAGCCCGTGCGTGGTGGCAACGACCGTGCCGTCGGCGTCGGTCACCACCGCATCCAGCGTGTAGTCGGACTTGCCCCGTGCGGCCGCCTCGGCTTCGACTCGCGCTATCGTCTCGTCGTCCATGCTCGCTTCAGCGCGCAGCGGGGTGGTGGCCATGGCCCGGAAGGCGATGTCGACGTTCTTCACCAAGGGGAAGTACTTGCTCGTATCGAAGGTGGCCAACGCGATAATGCCGCCCAAGACTTCGGCGACGGTGAACTGCACGCCCGCATAGATGACACCGAAGTGGTTGCCGTTGCCCTCGACCGGGACACTCGCGGCGGCAAATCCGCGGCGCGCCTCGACCACCCGTACACCCATGCGGTCAGCGATCGGGATGGTCGATGTCAGTGCGGAATTCATCATCTCGACGAGCTCGTCAGTCACGGTCTCGATCGTCGCACACGGTCTGCCCACGCGAACGTTCGGGACGGATGCGGTTGGACGCCATCTAACCGGGTAGATAACCGCAATGAACCTGCATCGTGTCTTGGGACGTGTCGAGGAAGTCGAGGTTCTGGATGGGTCCGCCGGAGCGGCCTCCCGGGTGGCCGAACAGTTGCTCGGCCGTCGCGGACTCGCCGGGGCTCTGCGCGGCGCCTGGCTGGGACACCCCGTGCACCCCTTGCTGATCACGCTCCCCATCGGCGCCTGGATGACCTCGGCGGTATTCGACGTCGTCTTCGACGACGCCAGGGCAGCCCGCCGGCTCGTCGCCGTGGGTCTGACCGCCACACCGCCAACCGTGCTGGCCGGATGGGCGGACTACCCGCTGCTCAACCGGCGACAACAGCGGGTGGGTCTGGCGCACGCAGCATCGAATGCGGTCGGCGTCATCATGTTCTCGCTCGCCTACCGGGCGTACCGCAAGGAGCGCCGCCGCCGCGCGCGCGTGTACACGCTGCTGGGTCTGACCGCGATCAGTGTCGGCGGAGCCCTGGGCGGGCACTTGTCCTACGCGCAAGGCGCCGGCATGTTCCGCTGGCAGCCACGACGTGCAGTGACAGACCGCAGCCCGGTAGCGCACCTGCGGGCCGCGTGAGGCCGTAACAGCCTGTCGATTCCACCCGCCCGCGGGGTCCGATGTAAGACTTGTCAACATGGCGTCGAGCCCCTACCACCACGGCAACCTGCGGCAGGCGCTGTTGGACCACGCTGTGGCGCTGGCCCGGGCCGGCGGGCCGGACGCGGTCGTGCTGCGTGATGTGCAGCGGGCCGCCGGGGTCAGTAATTCGGCGGCATACCGGCACTACTCGGATCGGCAGGCCTTGCTGGGTGCGGTTCAGGTCTACGCGATGACCATGCTGGGCGATGCGATGACGGAGTCGATCGATGCGGTTCCCCACCGCGGCCCGCGCAGGCGCCGGGCGGTCGCGCGCTTCAGAGCCACCGGGCAGGCGTACGTCGACTTCGCTCTTGCCGAACCCGGTTTGTTTCGAACGGCTTTCGCGCCTGGCGAAATGCAGCACAACGGCAGCACCGTGTCACCGGACCGTCATCCGTTCGCCATTCTCAGCCGCTGCATCGACGACCTCGTCGCCACCGAAGTGCTCACCCCGAGTTTGCGCGATGGGCTCGACGAAGCGGCGTGGGCGGCCGTGCACGGCCTGGCGACGCTGTACCTCGACGGACCGCTCGCCGCGGCTGATGCAGATCGCAAGCAGCTGATCGTCGACCGGCTCCTCGACGTGATCGAAGTCGGCATCCGCTAGCGACAAATGTTGACAGCGATAACTTCGACTGCCATGCTTGCCGATGTTATTGCTGTCAACATAAGGCGGATTTTCGAT
The DNA here is from genome assembly GCF_059812565.1 of Mycobacterium sp. NGS49. Lineage (NCBI taxonomy): Bacteria > Bacillati > Actinomycetota > Actinomycetes > Mycobacteriales > Mycobacteriaceae > Mycobacterium > Mycobacterium sp. NGS49. The sequence continues at coordinate 20,951 of NZ_JCALCX010000012.1, forward strand.
GACCATTGACACACCGAACCGTTCCCACACCGAATGGTTGCCGACGCGGGCCCGGCCCGCAGCCATCCTGGTAGTGGTCCTGGTCGCATCGCTGGCCATCAATGTGGAGACCACGATCGTCAATGTCGCGCTGCCCACCCTGAATTCGTCGCTGGGCGCATCGACTCGAGGGCTGCAGTGGATCGTGGACGCCTACAACCTCGCGTTCGCCGCCCTGGTGCTGGCCGGCGGCACTGTCGGGGACAAGTTCGGGCGCCGCGGGACGCTCATCGCCGGACTGGGCCTCTTCGCACTCAGTAGCGTGGGCGCCGCACTGTGCACCACAACCGGATCGCTGATCGCGATGCGGGTGGTGATGGGCGTGGCCGCGGCGCTGATCTATCCCACCACGCTGGCCATCATCACCGACACCTTCCGCGAGCCTCGTCAGCGTGCGGTCGCGATCGGACTGTGGGGTGCGGTCACCGGCCTGGGCGTCGCGGTCGGCCCCATACTCGGCGGCGCGCTGCTCGAGGTGTTCTGGTGGGGCAGCCTGTTCCTGGCCCTGGCCCCCATCGCCCTTGCGGCCGCACTCGCCGCTCCCGTCGTCATCCCCGCCTCCACTCCCGATGCGGGGTCCCGGCTGGACCGAGGTGGACTGGTGCTCTCGGTTCTCATGCTCGGCGCACTCGTCTACACCATTATCGAAGCGCCGGAACAAGGTTGGGGTTCGGTGAGGACACTGGGCGGCTTCGCGGTGGCGCTCGCGGCCGGCATCGGATTCGCGCTGTGGGAACGTCGGCAGCCCGATCCACTGATCGACGTCACACTGTTCACCAACCTGCGGTTCAGCGCCGCAAGTGGGGCCGTCACGGTGGCATTCTTCGCCTTGTTCGGGTTCATTTTCCTGATCACCCAGTTCATGCAGCAATTGCAGGGCTTCGGGCCGCTGGGCACCGGCGTGCGGATCCTGCCGGTGGCGCTGTCGATCGCAGTGGGATCGGTGCTGGGAACCAGGCTGGCCGTCGGCAGAGTCGGCACCAAAGCCGTTGTGTTCGTTGGCCTTTTGCTGATGGCCGCCTCGTTTGCCTGGATCAGCATTATCGACCTGAGCGTCGGCTATCCGGAGATGGCCGCTCAGATGGTGCTGTTGGGCGGCGGGCTGGGACTGACCACCGCGCCGGCCACCGACTCCATCATGGGGGTGGTGCGGCCCGAACAGGCCGGTGCCGGATCGGCGGTCAACGATGCCACCCGGCAGGTGGGCGGCACCCTCGGGGTGGCGGTCATCGGCAGCGTCTTCTCTACGCTCTACATCCGTCAACTCACCGAAAGCCAAGCGCTGCAGGCCTTACCGCAACCCGTCCGGTCGGTGGCGCAGGAGGGCCTGGCACAGGGGCTGGCCGTCGCTGCGAAATCACCTGCCTCGATAGCCGGCGCCGTCCGCGATGCCGTCAGCGACGCATTCCTGTCCGGCATGAGCGCGGGCTGCGTGACCGCCGCGGCGGTCTGCCTGGCCGGAGCGTTCTTCGTGCTGGCCGTGCTGCCGGCACACCCGGTCGGCAGCCGGGCATGACCTGGCTCGAGCGGTACGGACCGTGGGCGGTGATCACCGGCGCCAGCGACGGGATCGGGCGTGCATGCGCGAAACTCGTTGCCGCGGAGGGGGTTAATGTGGTGCTGGCCGCGCGCAACGAGGCCAGGTTGCAGGTGCTGGCCGGCGATTTGGAGAACACGCACGGGGTGAAGACCCAGGTGGTGGCGGTCGATCTCAGCCAAATGGGCGGGGCAGCAACTCTTTTGGATGCGACAGCCAATTTGGACGTGGGTTTGGCGGTCTTGGCGGCCGGATTCGGCACCACCGGACCGTTCGCCGAATCCTCTATGGACGGGGAACGCGAGATGATCGCGGTCAACGTCACCGCCGTCGCGCAACTGGCCCAATCGTTCGCCACGCGGATGGCCGCGCAGCGGCGCGGTGGGATCGTGCTGTTCGGCTCCATCCTCGGCTGGCAGGGCGTGCCTGGCCAGGCGAACTACGCGGCGACCAAGGCTTACGTGCAGACTCTCGCCGAGGGCCTGCACCGCGAACTCAAGCCGCGCGGCGTCGATGTGCTCTCGGTCGCACCGGGCCCGGTGCACACCGGGTTCGCCGCACGTGCGGGCTTGACCATGACCTCGGCCGCCGCCCCCGAGGCGGTGGCTCAAGCGATGTGGTCCGCGCTCGGACGACGCGCGACCGTCGTGCCAGGCCTGCGGGCGAAGTTCCTGACGGCATCGCTGAAAATGCTTCCTCGGCAGCTCAGGTCGATCATCCTGGGCCGCGTCATGGCGTCGATGCGTCGCTGACGAAGTTGCTGCGGAATTTGGGCACGGGCGGGCATACGCTTTTCTGACATGCGGTGATCCTCGGGCGGTCCCCGCGTCGGTTCGGAGGTCGAGATGTCCTTTGTCAGTGTGGTACCGGAGTGCTTGACGGCGGCGGCCTCACACCTGGTGAGCATCGCTTCCTCGGTCGGCGCGGCCAACGGGGCGGCAGCCGCCCCGACCTCGGCATTGTTGGCCGCGGGTGGTGATGAGATATCGGCCGCCATAGCCGGGATGTTCAGCGATCACGCCCAGGCCTATCAAGTCGTCAGCGCCCGGGCCGCGGAGTTTCACCAGCAGTTTGTCCAGCTGCTGAACGCAGGCGGGGCGTCGTACGCCAGCGCCGAGGCCGCCAACGCCAACCCGTTGCAGGCCCTGATCAATCAGGTGAACGGACCTGTCGAGGCGCTGCTGGGACGACCACTGATCGGCGACGGCCGTAACGGCGTAGACGGAACCGGCTCCAACGGGCAGAACGGCGGATTGTTGTGGGGCAACGGCGGTAACGGCGGGTCGGGTGGGGCGGGCCAGAACGGCGGCAGCGGCGGAGACGGCGGCTTCCTGTTCGGCAACGGTGGCCGCGGAGGCGCCGGCGGCGCTGTCCCGAATGGCTTTGCCGGGTTCGGCGGCAACGGCGGAACTGCCTTCGGCCTGTTCGGTAACGGGGGGGCAGGTGGGGTCGGCGGGGCCGGGGGGACCGGCGTCGGCGGCGACGGCGGCAACGGCGGTAGCGGCGGCTTGCTGTTCGGCAACGGCGGCGGCGGCGGTGCCGGTGGTCGCGGGTTCGTTGCCGGTTGGGGTGGCTACGGCGGTGACGGCCTCGGCCTGCTCTACGGGCTTGGCGGCGCCGGCGGTGCCGGCGGGGCCACTCCCTTCAACGGCGGAGTTCCCGGCATCGGCGGGACCGGTGGCAGCGGCAACATTTTGTTCAACGTGATCAGCACCGGCGCCGAAGGCGGCACCGGGGGCGATGCTGCCGGCACCACTACCGGCGGGCAGGGCGGCCAAGGTGGCAGCGGCGCCGGTCAACTCTTCGGCTTCGGCGGCGCCGGCGGGGCGGGCGGCGCTTCGCTGGGCACCGGCAGCGGCGGGCCGGGCGGATACGGGGGCGACGGCGGCGCCTTCTTCGGCATCGGCGGCGCCGGCGGCAATGGCGGGCCCGCCGCTGCCGGCGGACGGGGAGGCGTCGGCGGGCTGGGTGGTCTCGGCGGCATCATCTTCGGCCTCGGCGGCGCCGGCGGCAATGGCTTCGGTGCGGCCGACCTGGCCGTCGGGGGTAACGGCGGCCAGGGCGGCTACGGGGGCTTCTTCTTCGGCATCGGCGGCCACGGGGGCAACGGCGGCATCGGGGCTACCCCGGGAGTTGGTGCACCCGGCGGTTTCGGCGCCTACTTCCTGTTCGGGCCCATCGGGGCGCCGGGGCTGACGCCGGCGTGAGCTGGTAATTCTCGACGGGCGGCGCAGCGCACTGAGTCCTAATGCCCCTTGAATTCGTCCATGGAGTTGTAGACGCCGACACGCCGCAGGTAGAAGTCGCGCAGCCGGATCGGCAGCACGGCGCTGAGCACTTTGTTCATCTTCGACGTCCACGGGATGACGACGAACGGGCTGCCCTGCAGCATCGCCTTCCAGGTCTCGTTGACGACGTCCTCCTGCTCGAGCATCGGCGTGAACAGGATGCCCTTCGCGCCGTCGAACATGCCGGTGTTGATGTAGGTCGGGCACACCGTGGTGATCTTGACCTGCTCGTGGCCCGCCTGTTCGAGTTCCAGGCGCACGGAATCGGAGAAACCGATCGCCGCCCATTTGGAGGCGGCGTAGGCGGCCATGCGGGGAATGGCGTTCAGGCCGGCCGACGACGCGATATTCACCAGGCGGCACTGTTGGCCCGACTCGATCATCGCAGGCAGGAACTCCCGGGCCACCAGCATGGGGCCGATGGAGTTGACTTCCACGGTGAGCATGAAGTCACGCGGCTGGTTTTCCCAGAAGTAACCGTTGCCGCGCACGATCCCGGCGTTGTTGAACAGCACATGGATCGTGCCAACGGTGCTGCGGACCTGCTCGGCCGCCTCGGCGACCCGGTCGGGTGAGGTGACGTCGACGGTGTCGTAGTGGATCGTGCCGCCGGCCGCTTCCAGTTCGGTTGCGGTCTCCTTCAAAGCGGTTTCGTTGGCGTCCCAGAGGACCACCGCAGCAGCGCCCTCCTTGACGGCCTGGGTGGCGAACAATTTGCCGAGACCCATGGCGGCGCCGGTGACTAGGACGTTGGTCCCCTTGACGGATTGCATGATGGAGCTCCTCTGGGCATCTTCGGTGAAGCAACGGGTAGCTCATACCGTTCTATCGCATCAGGGCTTGCACCGACGCGATGAGTTTGTCGGCACACACCGGTCTACCGGTCATGGGCCTCATCCACATTGAGCTGTTCGCCACCCTAGACCTCGTCGGCCAAGCGCCCGGCGGTCCCGACGAGGACCCGGTGGGCTTTCCTTTCGGCGGTTGGCAGGCGCCCTTGATGCACGAGGTCAGCGGGGCGCAGATCGGCGCTGCCTACGAGGGCACCGACGCGCTGCTGCTCGGCCGACGCACGTACGACATCTTCTCGGCCTATTGGCCACATCAGCACGACGGGCCGATCGCCACGCTGTTCAACAGGGTGCCGAAGTACGTGGCCTCGCGCGGCCGGCCCGAGCTGTCGTGGGCCGGGTCCACGCACCTGGGCCACGACCTGGCCGGCGCGGTCCGCGAGATCCGCGACCGGCACGACCACATCAAGGTTGTCGGGAGCCTGAACCTGGTGCAGACGCTGCTGCGCGAGAAACTCTTCGACCGTCTTGACCTCTGGGTTCACCCCATCGTGCTCGGCGTCGGGAAGAAGGTGTTCGACGGCGGCGCGGTGCCCACGAACCTCGGACTCCTGGAACCGCCGGTAGCCAGTCCGACCGGCACGGTGTACCTGCGCTACGGACTCGCCGACGGCACGCCCACAACGGGTGACATGAGCGCGCCCGATCATCAGGCTGCCGGTCGGTAACCCGCCAGGAACACCCGAATAGCGGACTGCACCCGACCCTCGACGTCGATGGCCGCCTGCACCGCCGGGCCGCCGCAGAACAGCGCCTGGTCGATACACCGGCCGACCACCAGAAATGCGAAATGCTCTGCGGCAGTATCGGGTTCGCGCACCTCCAACAGGCCGCGCCAGTCCAGCCGGCGGAAGCAATCGGCGAAGGCCGCCAGCATGCGGCGCGGGGCGCGGTCGTAGTAGAGCGCCGCGAGTTCGGGCAATCGGTTGGCCTCGCCGACCACCAGCCTGCGCAGTTGCACCACGGGTTCTTGAAGGACCGCGCGTAGATAGTCGCCGGCCAACGCGGTCAGGTCCCGTTCCAGATCGGTGGTTTCCGCCAGGGCTGCCACGCGGTCCAGGAACGCCGACACCGTGCCTTCCAAAGCCTCGTCGACAATCGCCATCAACAACTCGTGCTTGTCCCCGAAGTGCTTGTACACCGTCTGTTTGGACACCGCGGCCGACGCCGCGATCGCGTCGACGCTGGTGCCGTGATACCCGCTGGCCAGGAACAACTCCTGACCGGCGGACAGGATGCTCATGCGTTTGCGGGCCGAACGGCCCACTGGCTCGGGCATAACCGGCCTCTCGTGAGTACTGGACAGTCTAGTTTTTGGTACTGTACGGTCTAGTTCCATGGTGACATGGAGGATGCCGTGACCCGTACCGATTGCCCACCTCTTGCAGACCGCGTCACAAAGTCGCTCCTCGGATACGGCGTCATCGCGGGTCCTGTCTACGTGGTGTCGGTTGCCATCCAGGCGGCCACTCGGGACGGATTCGACCCCACCCGGCATGCCGCAAGCCAACTGGCCAACGGTGACCTCGGGTGGATTCAGGTCGCGACGTTCCTGATCACGGGCGCTATGACGGTCGCCGCCGCCGTCGGCGTCAGGCGTGCACTCGGTGCCGGACGGCGCTCCGGGTGGGCCGCCGGTCTGCTCGGCGGCTACGGGCTGGCCTTGATGGTCGCCGGGGGCTTTCGCGCCGACCCGTCGGACGGGTTCCCGCCCGGCACCCCGCCCGGCGTCGGCCACCTGAGCTGGCACGGCCTCACCCACTTCGCCGTCGCAGGGGTCGGCTTCTTATGCCTGGTCGCCGCGTGCTTTGTGCTCGGCGGATGGTTCGCGCGGACGCCGGGCGGCACCGGGTGGGCGTGGTTCTCGCGCGTCACCGGTCTGGTGTTCGCGGCGAGCTTTCTCGCGTTGTCCTCCGGGTCCGGTGGTACGGCGTCGATCCTGGTGTTCACCGCGGCGGTCGTACTGGTGTGGACATGGCTGACGGCCTTGTCAGTCAGGCTTTACCGGAGCGTCGACCACCCCTAGGTCGCGTTTTGCCCGTTGTCGGCGCGCTAGTGTGCTGTGGTCGGCCTCTACCAGCAAGCCGATAGAACAGTTGGGCGAATTCATGACCACAGCGACAGAGGCATCAACGCTCGAATCTCGGGTCGGCCATTACTACGAGATGGACTACACCTACGAGGTGGGGCGCGAGAAGGTACGCGAGTACGCCCGCGCGGTGCAGGACTACCACCCCGCTCATTGGGATGTCGATGCCGCCGCGGAACTCGGATATTCCGGGCTGGTAGCGCCGCTGACGTTCACCTCCGTTCCGGGCATGACCTGCAATCGCCGCATGTTCGAATCGGTGGTCGTCGGCTACGACACCTACCTGCAGACCGAAGAGGTCTTCGAGCAACATCGTCCGATCGTTGCCGGCGATCAACTCCGCATCGACGTCGAACTGACATCGGTGCGCAGGATCGCGGGCCGAGACATGATCACCGTGACCAACACCTACACCGATACCGCCGGCGAGCGGGTGCACACCCTGCACACGACGGTCGTCGGCATCACCGCCGAGGACTTCGATCCGGAGGTCAAGCTCGCCGTGCAGAAGGCGATGATGCACGACGTCAACATCCTCGACACCGGCGAAGCCGACGCCGCCTACGAGAAGACGGTGCGCCCCGAGGGCGAGGTCCGGATCGCGCAGGACACGGCACGCACGCCCGGCACGCCGTCCTTCGACGAGCTGAAGGTGGGTGACGAGCTGCCGGTGCGTCATACCAGGCTGTCCCGTGGCGACCTGGTGAACTACGCCGGCGTGGCCGGCGACGCCAACCCGATTCATTGGGACGAGACCCTCGCCAAGGCGGCCGGGCTGCCCGACGTGATCGCCCACGGCATGCTGACCATGGGTCTGGGCGCCGGATTTGCCTCCGCGTGGACCGGTGATCCCGGTGCGGTGACCCGCTACGCGGTGCGGCTGTCCCAGCCGGCCATCGTGTCGGCCATCGAGGGCGCCGACATCGAATTCAGTGGCCGGATCAAGTCTTTGGACCCGGACACCCGCTCCGGTGTCATCATCGTCGGCGCGAAGTCCGCCGGTCGCAAGATCTTCGGCTTGGCCACGATGAACGTGCGGTTCAGCTGAGAAAGCGGATCGAGCGGGCCGGGTAGTCGACTCCATAATGACGCGATGTCCGTCCGGGCGCAGTGAATTTTGCTGCCCGTGTCCCGCCCCTACACTCCGAGGATGCAATCGGGTCTGCTCCGGCTTGATGCCGACCAGCTGCACGACAGGTCCAACCACTGGAGCCAACGAAGCGCTGATCTCGCCGTCGTAGCGCCGCCCTCACCCGGGCTGCCGTTTCAACCCACCACGTCGGCGGTCGGGAGTGCACATACAGCGGTCGAGCTTGCCGCAGCGACGTTGACCGTCCGCATCCACGCGACATCCGTGGCGGTCGCGGCCTGTGCTGCCGGGTACGTAGGCAACGAAGCGACAGCAACAGCCGACATGGCGGCTGTGCGACCAAGGATGGTGTAGGTGCTGCCGGCTTTGTCCCAAATCCGGGCCTGGAGCACCGAGCATCTGATCGAGGCGGCCAACTACTGGACGACGACCGCCGATCGGTGGGAAGACGTATTCCTACAGTTGCGCAACGAATCCCACACCCTTGTGTGGGAAGGGGCTGGCGGTGATGCGCTGCGCACCCGAACCGGTGCTGACCTGGACATCGTTAGCCCCAAAGCCGATCAACTACGCCAAGCCAGCACGATCGCCCGCGCCGGCGCCGGAACCATCGGAGCCTGCCAACGCCGAGTCATCTACGCCGTCGAGGATGCCCACAACGCGGGTTTTGCTGTCGAAGAAGACATCTCGGTCACCGATACCCGAATCAGCCGCAGCGCAGCCGAACAGGCGTCTCGCCACGCCCAAGCCCAAAGCCTGGCTGCGGACATCCGGCTACGCGCAACACAACTCATCGCGATCGAACAAGAAGTCGCCGCCAGAATCGCCGCCGCTACCGCCGGAATCGCCGCCACCACCTTCCCGGAAACGCCCCTCGACCACAGGCCTCACATCCACGCCGTCGACCGCACGTGGAAACAAGACCCAGCACCCACGCCCCCAGCGCCCGGGCCTGCCGGCCTCAGTGCCGACGATATCCGCAGGGTCCTCGACAAACTGCCCTTCGGGGACCGACCGTTCATCAGGGAGGTCCGTTCACCGGAGGATCTTCAGAATCTGTGGGAATGGGCCCGGCAGAATGGGGTGGAAATACCAAACGGGTACGGCGACCCCAGCATAGGCACTCGATACCAGCTGCCTGACGGCACGACAATCGGGCAACGCTGGGCCGGCGAGTCCACCGGAAGACCCGTCCTTGATGTCCGCCTCCCTGGGAAAGACGGCCATGTCAAGGTGCACATCAACCCCCGAGGCGGCACGCCGGAGTTTCCACCACCAGCCGGGACGGCGCCATCCGGGGCCCCACCGGTCCGAGCGCCGGCCGGACCACCCCTCGTCGCGCGCCCACCAGTCGAACCAGTGCCTGGCCGAGCTGGGTCAACACCACCATTGGTTGGTCTCACTGCTGTGCCCCCAGAATCCATCCCGCACCCCGTGCACCCGCCCCACACCCACCACGGACCACCTGTGCTGGGCAAAGACGAGCTACCAGACTTAGACGAATTCACCCCAGGATGATGACGCCCTCGACGTCGCGCCCAGCCCGTCACGGAAAAACGATGACCCACATGCACAGCGGAAGGATGGCGAACGATGACTCAACCTGATGACGGGCGCCGCGGACACGGAGTGCCGGGGTTCAGCGCCCAAGAGTCATTGCGCGCCCAATTGTTGTCTGACGCACTGGGAAACTGCCTGCCACTGACGCACGTAACATCGGTCATGTCGCACGAAGACCTGGCCGCCAGCCTCAGGGTTCAGCAGGACCTGGCGTTGCGAACCATCCGATCGCTCCTCGACGACCGGCTCGTGCAGATCGGAGATATATCGGGCGCCTCCGATGAACGGATCGTGCCGTGGGATCTCTCGATCGACGACACGATGGACCGTATCTACGACCTCTTCGTCAACCATTACGACGAGCCCTCGTTGTGGGAATTCACGATCTGGCTAGGACTCACTCCAGCGGGTGAACGACTAGCCCACCAGCTCAGGAATCCGGCTAGAGACTGAATCCGGCAAGGGAAGGTGAAGGATCTGCCTGACGGCCGGGCAGCCGCGCTCAGCAGCTGCAGCAGCGCTGGCGGAACCAAAGCCACTGTTATGACCGCATATCCCTGCCTGCCAACGAAACTCGTCGTCCGGCTGATCAGGCCCCCTGGCTCGACAGTCGACGTCCGGTATGTTCCCAAGCCTCATCGCGCTAGGGTCCGAGCAGCAGCGTTTGCCATACGCGACACGCTGCGCATGAGGTGCACGTCCCGCGAGAGAGGAACAACCCTCCATGAGCCGACCATCCACCACGATCGACCCTGCCGCGCCGGTGCTCGTCACGGGAGCCAGCGGCTACATCGGCAGCTGGATCGTGCGTACGGTGCTCGAAGCCGGACACACCGTTCACGGCACGGTACGAAACCCGAACAAGGCATCCGGCCTCGAGCATCTGCACAAGCTGTCCGACGAACACCCGGGCCGACTGAAGCTCTTCAAAGCCGACCTCCTCGAACCCGGCAGTTTCGACGAGGCCATGAAGGGGTGCGAGCTCGTCATGCACACCGCGTCGCCGTTCCTGATCTCCGGCTTCAAGGACGCCGAAGAGGCGCTGGTCCGTCCGGCGCTGGAGGGCACCCGCAACGTGCTGGATTCCGTCAACCGCACCGACAGCGTCAAACGGGTGGTGCTGACCAGCAGCGTGGTCGCGATCTACGGCGACGCCCGGGAGTCACAGGATGTCCCCCACGGCGTGTTCACCGAGGAACACTGGAACACCACCAGCAGTGCCGACCACCAGCCGTACCCCTATTCCAAGACAGTGGCCGAGCGGGAGGCCTGGCGTTACCAGCAGGAACAGGATCGCTGGGACATGGTGACCATTCATCCCGGCTTGGTGCTCGGTCCCTCGCTGACCAGCGGCAGCGACTCGGCGAGCCTGAGCACGATGAAGCAGTTCTATGACGGCACCATGCTGGCCGGCGCGCCGGACATGGCCACCGGCCTGGTGGACGTCCGCGACGTTGCGGATGCGCACCTGCGCGCCGGTTTTACTCCCGAGGCGCACGGGCGCTACATCGCCAACGCCGACACCCTGACCTTCTTGGAGATCGGCAAGATCTTGCGCCGACGGTTCGGCCCGTTCTATGCGTTTCCCAGGACGACGGCGCCCAAGGTGGTCTTCAAAGTCATCGCTCCCGTTGTTGGACTCACCAGAAAGTTCGTCGACCGCAACGTCGGTTACCCGCTGGCATTCGACAACACCCGCAGCCAGAAGGAACTGGGTTTGACGTACCGGCCGGTCGAGCAGACGATCACCGATCACTTCCAGCAGATGCTCGACGACGGCCTGGTGCAACGGATTCCGGGACTTTCCTGGCTTTAGTCGGCGCGCGTTGCCGCTGCTTGGATGAGCTGGAAGCGTGAGGTGATACCGAGCTTGGTGTAGACCTGCGTAAGGTCGGCTCGCACCGTGCTCGGGCTTCTCAGCGCCTTCTCAGCGCCCGTCCCATACTCTCCTGGTCCTCACGCCTTTCGTTACGCGGTGACTGAGACATTCTGACTAGCTAGGGGAGAGGACGGGTGCGACGTGCAAGCCGGATACGGTGCCTTTATCGGGGTTTTCTTGATCGGCCTGCGCGAAGGCTTAGAGGTAACGCTCATAGTCAGTATCGCCGCGGCCTTTCTGAAGCGAAACGGCCAGTCGACTCGTTCGCTGTTTGCTGGTGTTGCTGTCGCCGTACTGATTTGCCTTGCCGGCGGCGTCGGTTTGACCCTGCTGTCTAAAGAGTTGCCGCAGGCCCAGCAGGAAATGATGGAAACCCTCATCGGTGTCGTTGCAATCGCATTTGTGACCTCCATGATCGTTTGGATGGTCCACCACGCCGGCAGACTCCAGGGCAAACTCGAACATGGGGCCGAAGAGGCGGTCAGCCGGGGCGGGTCATTTGCGCTGGTGGTTATGGCCTTCCTTGCTGTGCTGAAAGAGGGCTTCGAATTGTCGGTTTTCTTGCTGGCGGCCGCCGAGAACTCTCACAGCAGCAGCTGGTTTGCCGTTGCCGGCGGCCTAACCGGTATCACGGTAGCGATCGCGGCGGGCGTCGGCATTTATTACGGCGGCTTGAAACTCAACCTACATCGCTTCTTCCGCGTCACCGGGATATTCCTGGTACTCATCGCCGCCGGGTTGGCACTGAATGTGTTGCGCACCGCCCACGAGGCGGGGTGGTTGAACATCGGTCAACAGCAGATCGCCGACCTGTCATTCTGGATTCCGGAGGATTCGCTGCAGGGTGCTCTGGTCACCGGCCTGTTCGGCATTCCCACCGATTCCAGGCTCATCGAGGTGTCGGGCTGGCTGCTATACGCGGTGACAATGGTCTTGGTCCTGATGTGGCCAGCGCATAGTCGGTCCCGCACCCCACGCCAAGAATCCGAATCCATAGTTCCAGCGTCGACAGACTCACCACTGCGGGATCACCTCGGCTCGTGAATGCGCGCTGCGCCAAGATTTCTCAGCCGGCTCTCAGCCACTGCGTAGGAAAATGCGCATGTGCACGAGGTCGGGGGTAACGCGGGTCCGAGGCTCTGGGGTTATACCCGGCCCCGCAACTGGGGAATCGCTACCCGCTCAGCCGTTGTGTCAGCTCTGGTTGTGTTGCTTGCCTTCACACTTGCCGGGACCGCGCTCGACCTGGTTCTTTACCGATTGTTGCTCGACGGGGTCGATGACGCTGCGGCCTCCAGAGTTCAAACTATCGCCGCAGCACTGGAATCCAGATCGCTCGACGACATGGACAGCGGTCTGTTGATGACCGACCAACATGTGGTTGCGATCCAAGTGATTGACCCTTCCGGCACGGTAGTACGGCGGTCGGGCTCTGCGCCGAACACACCGCTGCTCCCCGTTTCTGATTTCAGCGCCAAACTCCGGCGCGGCATCTCCGACGACGCGGCGCCCAGCGACGACATGAGGCTGAGCGGGCAGCGGGTCAACACCGTATCGGGGCAGTACACAGTTCTCGTTGGTGGCGGCAGTGAGGCAGTAGAAGACACCGCGCGGACCGTCGGGCTGCTCCTGGCTTGTGGAGCGCCCATCATCATCGCGGTGGCCGCGGCCGCAACCTATCGGCTGGTGCGACGCTCGCTGCGCTCAGTTGAAGCGATTCGCCGCAGAGTCGCAGCCATCACGACCTCTGATCTTGCCCAACGGGTGCCCGTGTCCGACAACCGCGACGAGATTGCGGCCCTGGCCATCACCATGAACGAGATGCTGGCGCGCCTCGAAGCCGGACAGCAGGCGCAACGAAGATTCGTGGCCGACGCCTCGCACGAACTGCGAAGCCCGCTCACCACCATTATTTCTGGGCTAGAGCTCGCCGAGGTCCACCCCGGAGTCTTCGATACCGAATTAGCCACTCGCACTTTGCTTCCCGAAGCCCAACGCATGCACACTCTGGTTGAAGATCTGCTGTTGTTGGCGCGCGCCGATGAACGACATCTGATTCTGCGAGCAGAAGAGATCGCCCTGGACGACCTCGCTCATATCGAGGCCGCCCGTGTTCGGCGCGCAGGCGCCTGCGTGATCGAAACCGATATCGGCCCAGCGCGTCTGACCGGTGACCCCGTGGCCGTATCGCGGATGGTGCGCAACCTGGTGGACAATGCCCTGCGGCACGCGAAGTCCCGCATCGACATTCAGGTCAGCAACGGAAACGGAACAGCCGTGCTTTCTGTCAGCGACGACGGCCCCGGCATACCACCTAATGAGCGAAGCCGAGTGTTCGAGCGCTTTGTGCGACTGGACTCAGACCGCGCCCGCGGCAGCGGGGGCGCCGGCTTGGGCCTGGCCATCGTCGCTGAGGTCGTCACTGCGCATGGCGGCACAGTCACCGTCAATGACCGTCCCGAGGGTGGAACCACCATGACCGTGACCCTGCCTCAGCACGTCAATCGGTAACCGACACCTCGAACTGTCTCAATAGTGTTGGTGTTGAAAGGATTATCGATTTTGCGCCGCAGGTACCCGACGTAGACTTCCACCACGTTATCGGGGCCGTGGTAGTGCGTATCCCAAACATTGCTCAGTATCTGGGTTTTCGTCACAACGTTGTCCTTGTTGCGCATCAGAAACTCCAGCAACCCGAATTCGCGCGGAGTCAACGCGATCGCGGTCGAACCGCGGTGTACCGTGCGCCGCGCGGGATCCAACGATAAAGAACCCGCCGATAACACGGTAGGGCGCTCGGGCGCACCGCGACGTGCTAAAGCGCGTAGGCGCGCCACCAGCACCCTGAACGAGAACGGTTTCATCAGATAGTCATCCGCGCCGAGATCGAACGCGTCGGTCTGGTCGTGCTCGCCGTCTTTGGCGGTCAGCATCAACACCGGTGTCCACACCCGCTTGGCTCGCATTCGGCGTAACACCTCGTACCCGCTGAGGCCGGGAAGCATGATGTCAAGAACAACGAGATCGAAAGCGTTCTCGGTCGCCTCGTGAAGCCCATCGACGCCCGTCTCGACGGCCACGACGACGAAGCCCTCGGCCCGTAACCCCCGGGATAACGTCGCGGACAAGCGCGCCTCGTCCTCGACGAGCAGGATCCTCACACGGCTACCTTAGGCTTCGTGCGCACGCCACGTCACGCTTTGCCCGGATCAATTCGCGTCGCGCAGTCTCTCAATTGCTCAGTCTCACAACGTAATCCGGTGAAGTCAGCTCGGATCGTCCGACCGGTTCGCCTGATTCAGCCGTTGCGCGTCATCGAAGAGCGATTCTTCGGCGAGGTGGGCAGTAACGAGGGCGGACAGCGCGACGGCGGCAAGCTGCATGTACATGACCACGATCTGGTAGCGGATCGCGGTGAGCGGGCTTGTTCCGGCCAGGATCAGCCCGGTCATCGCACCGGGCAGGCTGATCAGCCCGACCACCTTGGTGGAGTCGATCGTCGGAATCAACGCGGCGCGCAGAGCGGATCGCCGGTGCGGCAAGATCGCCTGTCGTCCGGATTGGCCGAGGGACAGTCGAGCTTCGATGGCCGGCCGCGACTGACGAACTTCATCGTCGAGCCGCCGCAACACACTTCCGGCCGCCAGCATGGCGGAGGAGACGATCATGCCGCTGACTGGGACAATCACGCGGGTCTCGGCAGCGATCACACGTCCGGCCAGCAAAACGGCGAGCGTCAGGCCGGTGCTGGTGCCAACTCCGCCCGTAGCAATAGCCCTGGCGTGTCGTATTCCCGCACCGCGCCGACCGGCGACCTGTCCGGCGATGATCGTCATCATGATCACCCACCCGGCGGCGCCGAGCAGCCTCGTCCACTGGAACAGGACACGAAGAAGAGCACCGGCCGTGACCAGCTGCACGGCGGCGCGTGCGGCGGCGATGACGAGCTCTCTCGTCAAACCCAGCCGCTGTCGGTACGCGACCGCACCTGCCACCGTGACCAACAGCAGCGATACGCCAACACCGCCCCAGCTGGGTACGGCCAGCGCCGATGTCGCCACCGCGGCAAGGGGTGATGTCGGGCGACGCCGGATCACGGGTCCGCGTTGAGATCGTGCTGCCGGGAAGCCAATGTTCGCCATCCACCGTAGGAACCAGGGAACGCCGACGCCGGCCAATCCGAGCGCTACCGTCCCCAGCGGCAGCGCCAGCCAGATCCACCGCAAACGGGCGCGAGTTCCGCCGCGTTGGATCACCTTGCTCGACGGCGGCTGATCGGCGTCGGCAGGCTCGAAGCGATAGCCGATATGGTCTAGCGCTGCGCGCAACCGCTGAATCTCTGGCGGATCATCTGACACCTCACCGCGCGGTTTCGCCAACGTTCGCAGGAGCCGGCTGATGAGGTTGCTCAGCACGCCGCTGTGGCCGCGAGCAACCGGGCAGCACGAGGAATGCTCGCGCGCTGGCGCGGCGTCGGCGGACTCGGCACTGGAGATCGCTGACAGCACGGCTGCGGTGTTGCAGGTTCCGGGCGCATACCAAACCACGACCGAAGCGGTACGCGGATATGCCTGTACAGCGCGCACACCGGTCACCTTGGCGACCATCTCTTCGATCAGGGCAGCTCGCGCCGCATTGTGACGGAACCCGATCGCATGCACCCGCATCCGCCCCGCCGCAGTGGAGACTACCGTTGGACTGACCCCTGCGTCAGCGCACTGCATCATCAGTCTCCGCGAGGTCACCGGACTGGGCGGCCGGCGGTGCAGTCTCCTTTCCCACGCGCTCGGCGGCCTCGGCTACGACGTCGGCGACCGCTAGTCGGGCCCGCTCGGCGCTCTCCTCGGCCTCGCGCGCAAGGCGCAGACCCCATGCCGTCACGGAAACGGTTGCTGCTCGCAGCGGCTTCTTTGCCACCTTGCGTAACCCGTCATACGCAGCCGCTCCGACTATGCCAGTGACCACCGTGGGTGCCGCCTTTGCCAAGATTCCATGCCACACCATCGCTAGGACTCCCTTCACATTGCTTTGCTGATCATTACCAGGTTTCGCCTCGTTGCCAGCCCAGCGTTGTCGACGCCAGCTCTACGCGAACGCAATCCGGCAGTGCGTCGTGGACGGTCGTGCTGGTGATCATGAGACCGAATCGAGATCGAGGTCGCCGGGTCGGGCAGACGCGACCAGGCGACCGTTGTCGAGGACGAAGACCTGCGCGGCGACGCTTTCGATCAAGCCGTGGTCATGGCTGACCAGTACCACGGTCCCGCCGGCGCTCACATGATCGGCGATTAACGCGCCGATCACCTCTGCGGAAGCGCCGTCAAGCGCCGACGTCGGCTCGTCGAGAAGCAGCGTGTTGGGTTCAACGGCCAACGCACGCGCCAGACAAAGCCGTTGCACCTCCCCGCCGGACAACTCCGCGGTCGCGCGCATGGTGAACGCTGACGACAGCCCCACACGATCCAGCAACTCGACCACCCGGGCCTCGGGCAAGTCGTGGCGGCCAACGCAGACCTCGTCAAGTACTCGGTCGCTCAGCAACACCGGCGCTTGCGTCACCAGCCCCACACTCCGTCTTAAAGCCAAGACGTCCATCTCGTTGATGGGCACCCCATCGAGCGTGATACGTCCCGTCGTTGGTTCCGCGAGCCGGTTGAGCAGTCGCAACAGTGTGGTTTTCCCGGCGCCGCTGGCACCCATCAGAGCGGTACAGCTGGCGGCCGGAATACTTGCGCTGACCTGCGCTAACAGCGCAGCCGTGCCGCGGGTCACCGTGACCTGCTCGAGGCAGAAACCGTCCCCGCCCATCAGTCGTGCACCATTATCCGCACAGCCACAGCAGCGCTGCACGCCGCTGTTTCGCGGATAAGGGTGCTCCTGTCGCCACGGCGCCCAGAAAGCGTTCTGCCGCTGGGTACGTGGGTGCGGTAACAACATTGATGCCTTCGTCATAATCCGGCGTGATCACCACGACAGTTAAGCGTAGGAAGGCATCGCTGAGAGATCGCTGAGATTGCTTTGCTCGTTCATACGGTAAGACGACGTGCATCGATCTACCGCGGCGGGTGTCGCACAAGCAGCGCAGTCCCGTTCGGGCCGAGTACTACGGCGCAGATATTGCGCTTGTGCGGGCGAGCAATTCCGCCAACGCTGTCTACCCGTAGTGGTTCTCCGGTCGAGTTGAGCCGGGGAGAACTACTTCGGCGGCATCCGGATGCCGCCGTCGACGCGGACAATCTCGGCGTTCATGTAGGAGTTGGTGATCAATTCGATGACCATGGAAGCCAATTCGTCGGGCTTGCCCAGGCGATGCGGAAAGAGCACCGACTGTCCGAGCTTCGCCTTGAAGGCCTCCGCGTGCTCTCCCTCACCGTAGATCGGGGTGTCGATCAGCCCGGGCGCCACGGTGTTCACGCGGATGCCCACCGCGGACAGGTCACGAGCGACCGGCAGGGTCAAGCCGACGACGCCGCCCTTGGAGGACGAGTAGGCCGCCTGACCGATCTGGCCGTCGAAGGCCGCGACGCTGGTCATGTTCACGATGGCCCCGCGCTCGCCGCTCTCGGTCGGCTCGCTGCGACTCATCATCGTCGCGGCCAGCCGGATGCAGTCGAAGGTGCCGATCAGGTTGATGGCAATCACCTTTTTGTAGGCGTCCAGATTGTGCGCGGAGGCGAATTCACCGTCCTTGCCGATGGTGCGCTGCGCCCAGCCCACCCCTGCCGAATTGACGAGGGCCCTCAGCGGGCCCAGGTCGGCTGCGGTGTTGACGGCGTCCTCGATCTGCTCGGTGTTGGTCACGTCGACGGTGACGAACACGCCGCCGATCTCGTGCGCCAGTTCCTGACCGCGGTCAGCCTGCAAGTCGGCGACGACGACTCGGGCACCCTTGGCGGCAAGTTGACGGGCCGTCGCGGCTCCGATACCCGAGGCCCCACCGGTGACGATTGCGCTAGCTCCATTGATATCCACGGTGAGCACATTACGTGTTGCCGCGTTGCCGCCTGCCGGACCTCCGCAGACCTTGTCCGAACAACACCGTTGGGCTTAGTGTCGCGGGCTAATGACATCCGCGCCTTCTCTTCCCACCACCCGGCAGGTCCGCGTCCATTCGCCAGCGACGGTGTCACTTGATCGCGTGGAGATGGCCTCCTGCGGTCCGCGGGATGCTCTCGTCGAGGTACACGCCTGTGGTATCTGTGGCAGCGACCTCAGCTACATTCGCCTCGGCGGGCTGGCCGGACCCGGCGGGGAGCCCATGCCACTCGGGCATGAGTTCGCCGGGGTGGTACTACAGGTCGGCGCCGAAGTCACCGGAGTGACTCCGGGCCAGCGGGTCGTGGTGCATCCGGGCGACGATGTTTCCGGCCGCATCGGTGGGGGCAGCGCCGCGGGTGGCCTGGCTGATGTTGTGCTGGTCCGCGATGCGGCCGCCGGGGGGCGACTCATCGCAGTTCCCGATGACATGCCCATGGACGTCGCGGCACTCACTGAACCGCTCGCGGTGGGAATGCACGCCGCAGAGCAGGCCGACGTCGAAATCGGCGACATGGTTGCCGTGTTCGGTTGCGGGCCAATCGGTTTGGCCGCAGTCGCCGCGCTTGCCGATCGTGGTCTGAGCGGGATCGTCGCGGTGGATCCCTCGGCGGAGCGACGGCGACTCGCCCAGATTCTGGGTGCGTCGGCGGCGATCGATCCGAGCCAGACGAAGCTGTGGCGGGAACTCGAGCGGCTGCACGGAACCCGGTCGCTGGCTTACGGACACGCCCCGGCCACTGACGCATACATCGAAGCATCCGGATCAGATGCAGTGCTCACCGGCATCATCGATCGGGCCGGACCGGGCGCGCGGATCAGCGTGGTGGCGTTGCACTACCAGGCGGTTCCGGTCAACTTCCTCAATGTGCTGATGAAGGAGCTGACGATCCGCGGCTCGATGGAATATCCGGCCCGATTCGCAGATGCCGTCGACCTGTTGGCCCGCTGCGATCTCTCGGCGCTGATTACCCACCGCTTCCCACTGGACCGGATTGACGCGGCGCTGGCACTGCTCGGTGACAGCCGCGAATGCGGGAAGGTGATGGTCACCGTTTCCTGACCCGGGGAGTCCAGCAGGCTACTTGAAGGTCAAACGCAAGAACTCCCGCCGACGGGCAAGCACGCTGGGCAGCCACGGGCCGACTTCGGCGGCGTCGAACCATTCGGTGCGATCAAGCAGCATCCGCAGCACGGTCGTGGCCTCCAGTCGCGCCAGCGGCGCGCCCAGGCAGAAGTGGATGCCTTTGCCGAAGCTCATGTGTGCCTTGCTGTTTCGGCGATCCAACCGAAATTCGTCGGGGGCCTCGAAATGCTCCGGATCACGATTGACCGCCCCCCACAACAATAGGACCCGGGAATCTTTTGGCAACGCGGTTCCGGCAAGTTCGTTGTCGCACAAGACATGTCGGTAGTGTGCGCGGAACGGCGGCTCCAGACGCAGGGTTTCCTCGACGAACACCCCGAGCAGATCCGGCTGGTCGCGAACCCTCTGCTGCAGGTCCGCGTCGGTGGCCAAAATGTCCACCGCGGTGCCCAACAGTGATGCGGTGGACTCGCCGCCGGCGCTGAACAGGGACACCAGGATGAGTTGAGCGGTGAAAGCGTCGAGCTCCCCGGCCGCTTGCGCCTTGACCAGCGCGCCGATCAGGTCGTCACCCGGATCGGTGGCGGCCTGTTGCAAGCGCGCGGTGATGTAGGCGCTCAGCTCGCCGATGGCGGACATCGACGCGGCCAAGTCCTCGCCCGACATCAGTCCATCCAGCAGTTGGGTGCTGGCATAGCCCCATCGCGCCAACTGGTCGGCATCGGCTTCGGGGACCCCGATCAGCTCGGCGACGATGGTCATCGGCAATCGGTTGGCGACGCCGTCCATCCACTCGATGGTGCCGTCGTCGGCCGCTGTGGCCCAGAGGTTTTCGAAAACCTGCACTATCAGGGGCTGGAACGCCTGCACCCGTTTGGCGGTGAACTGGCCTAGCATCAACTTGCGATGTGCCGCGTGCACCGGGTCATCCGCGGTGACCAAGATGTGGGTGCGGCCGCCCACGCCGTCCATCGGAAAGGCGGCGACCCCTTTGTCTGGGCTGAAAGTCATCGTCGCGGTCAGATTCGACGAATAGACGTCCGGCCGGTTGACTACTTGGGTGATCGCTGGCCAGCTGCTCACCAGATAGAAGTCGGAATCTCCGACGCGGTGAACGCCGCCGTCGGTTCGCAGCCGGGCATACAGCGGGTAGGGGTCCTGGATGGCGGCGTCGCCGAAAAAGTCGACCGGGTCGATTCTTGCGGTCATTGCGTGGACGGTAGCAACTGTAGGGCCGGTCGTCCGACCCATGCGTGCCGGCTCACTGATCGATGGCTTCCTGATCCACGGTGCGCTTCGCGCGCACAGCCGCCGGCCGCGTCGCCCGCCGCCGCGGAATGCGTTCTGTGACGGCGCTCAGCGAGTTGACCATCCTGTTCATCGTGTCGACAGCGGATTCAAGGGTGTCAGCGGTAGGGGTCAACCTCTCCACGGCGGGCGACAACCGGCTCAAGATTTCAGCGGCCTCGGTGAATTGTTCCAGCGGTCCGTTCTTGGCCAGCAGCGTGTCGATGATGCCGCCCTCGGCAAACATCCGCTCGATGATGCCGTCCTCGGCGAACGCGCGCTCGATCGGCCCGTCCTTGGCAAGCAGGCGATCTGCGAGTCCACCGGGCTCCAGGATTCGCTCGAGCGCGCTGCCTTCTACGGAGACCCGGTCGAGGAGACCGCCGGGGGCGGTCAACATGTCGACAACCCCACCCGGCCGGGTGAGCTTGTCCGCGGGTCCGCCGCGGACCAGAACGCGCCCCATCGCCCGGTCGTTTTCGGTCAGCTCGGCAACCCGGTTGGCGCCTACGAGTGCGCCGCGCAGCGGGAAGAGGTCGGTAATCGGGTCGACTGTCTTGGGGCCCTCTTCGCCTATGGATTCCTTAACAGCCCCGAGCGCCATGGCCGCAACGGCGAGTCCGGCGTCGGCTGCCTTGACGCCGGCCCGGACGGGAGCGCTTGCCAGGTCGGCGATGAGCTTGCTGATATTCACGCGGCAAGTGTATGGCTGGGGTGCTGTCTCTGTGGTCGACTGCGCCAAACCGGTGGGCACCTGTCCCGCAGCATGACATGGCGGACTATGCGATAGGACCGGTACATCCCCTGCGGCACAGAATTTTCCGGTTGCCGTCAACGAGTTGTCCCCGCTCGGCCCATCACCGGGCCACCGGCGGTCTCACTCGGGCGCTACCGTGGTCGGATGGTAGATGCCGCAAACCGCCGGGGCGCCGGAAGCGTCGTCGCGTTCGGCTTGTCGTTGCTAGCGGTAGCGCTCACCGCCGGGGTGGGAGGGCTAGCGGCCAACAGTGCCCAGCAGTACGGCCGCCTGCGGCAGCCGTCGTGGGCGCCGCCCGCGTGGCTGTTCGGGCCGGTGTGGACGACCCTCTATGTGCTAATGGCTGTGGCGGCCTGGCTGGTGTGGCGCAGCGGACCCATCAGCGTGACCCGCGCTGCACTCGGCGCTTACGCCACGCAGTTGGTGCTCAATGCGACTTGGACCCCTTTGTTCTTCGGACTTGGGTGGCGCGGCATCGCGTTGATCGACATCGCGATTCTGTGGGCGGTCCTGGTCACCACTGTCGTCTTGTTCTTTCGCCGCAGCGCCATAGCCGGATGGCTGCTGGTGCCCTACCTCCTGTGGACGACCTTCGCCGTGTGTTTGAACCTGGCCGTATGGCAGCTCAACAGGTAAGACTTTCGGGAGCCGGTAATCAGCCGAGCGCTCGCCGGTCCTCGGGTCAGTCCAGCGAATACCGGCGGTGAGAGGCACGATGGTGTCGATGGACGTGTTGGTGGTCGGCGGCGGGCCCGCGGGTTTGGCGCTGGCGGGGGCATGCGCGCGGGTCGGGCTGCGCACAGGGTTGCTGGACCCGTCGCCGGAGCGGCCGTGGACGGCAACCTATGGGATGTGGAGCGCCGAGTTGCCCGCTGACCTGCCCGACTCGGTGGTTGCGGCGCGCGCCGCAGGTCGGGCGATCGCGGTGACGGAGCACCGGCTGGGTTGGGAATACGCGGTACTGGATGTCGCTGCGCTTCGCGGCCACCTCGCCGGCCAGCTGGGCGGGGTGCAGATCCACGCCGGGCGGGCGGTCGGGTCACCGCAGGCCGGCGTTGTTGACCTGGCCGACGGGTCACAGCTGCGGGCATCGGTGGTCGTCGACGCCGGGGGCGGCGCGCGGCCGCTTGACCCGGCCCGCGTGCGGCGGGTGCACGCCGCACAGACCGCCTATGGGCTGATCGTCGACGAGGACATCGCGTCGCCGTTCGTGGCTCCGGGCGAGGCGCTGTTCATGGACTGGCGCCCCAACCACGGTGAGACGGGCTGGCCGACCTTTCTCTATGCGATCCCGTTGGGCGGTGGCCAGGTGCTGCTGGAGGAGACCTCGCTGGCACGCCGGCCGGGGTTGGCCCTGTCGACACTGCGCCGGCGACTGCACGCCAGGCTGGCCCGCCACGGTATTCAACCCCCAGCGGACGCGCCGAGCGAGAAGGTCTCGTTCCGCGTGGACCATCTGCGGCACCGAGGGCCCGGCACACTCGGGTTCGGTGCTGCCGCCCCGCTGATACATCCGGCGACCGGGTTCAGCGTGGCCGGTTCGCTGCAGCTCGCTCCCCGGGTAGCAGCCGCGCTGGCCGCCCGGTTGCCCGACCGCCCCGACAGAGCGCTGGCCGACGCCCGGAACACGGTGTGGCCGATCGGCGCGCGGGCGGTGCACCGCGTCCGGCGAATCGGATTGGAGGCGCTGCTGCGAATGCCACCGGCCGACCTGCCCGGATTCTTCGAACAGTTTTTCGCCCTGCCCGACAAGCACCGCTGGGCGTACCTGACCGGCCGCGACGATCTCCGCGGCACGCTGGCCGCAATGGGTTGCCTCTTTCAGGTTTCGGGGACCCGGCTGCGTCGTCAGCTGGTGCTGCCCGCTCTGCTCCCCCCGCTGCCGACGAACGATGTTGCCGCCTCGAGCTGATTCGACTGCCGCCTGCCGGGCCTGGCGGCCGGCTCCGTCTGCTCCTACCTACGACTCCCCCGCGCACGCGCGAGAAACGCGGTGAGCGCAGCGGTGTCGTAGTGAAACATCCGGGCACCGGCGAGCTTGCCGTCGCGCACCTCGTACAGCGCCAAGACTTCCGAGTCGAATCGCTCGCCGTTCGGACTGACGCCATGCTTCGTGCACTTGACCACGACCTCATCACCGTTGACTGCGACCACACGAGGGTCGAATCGTCGGTCGGCCTTCGTCGGCTGAAGGGGGTCCCACGTTCCGATCCAGGTATTTTCGGGCTCTGATTCGAGTTGCTTCAACAGCACGTTCTTGCCCTTGAGCGTGCCTCCGTACGGCAATGACGCCGCCTCGTGAAACTCCAACTCGTCATGATAGAGCCGCTCAAGCGTCGCGGCGTCACGGTCTTGGACCGCCTGGATCACGTCGAGGACCACCTGAGCTTTGCTGTCCATGTTGCGCTCCCAATTCCTTTGATACTGAGCACCTGCACCGGTAATAGACTAGATGTTCTAGTATAAATCGTCTATTATTGCCCTATGCCGAGGCCAGCGCGTCATACCGTCGACATGCTGCTTGACGTCTCACGCGACCTGGTTTTGCGCGACGGGGTGCGGTGCGTGACGGTCGACCGCATCGTTGCCGCTAGTGGGGCGCCGAAAGGCTCTGTCTATCACCGTTTTTCGGGCTTAGACGACTTATTGGCGACGATGTGGTTACGCGCCGTGCGCCGATCGCAGGACGGGTTCCTTCAGCAACTGGCCGTTGGTGGTGATCCGGTCGAAGCGGCTGTTGCCGCCGGACTGGCTATCCACGACTTCGCGGCGCAGGAGCCCGCGGATGCCCGGCTGCTCGCCTCGGTGCGACGAGAAGATCTCGTCGCCGAGATCACTAATCCGGCGATCGCCGATGAACTGCAAGAGATTAATGATCGATTGCGTGTGGCGCTTGGGGACTTGGCGCGGCGACTCTATGGGCGTGCCACCAGCGAGACGGTGGAACGAACGACCTGCGCGGTGATCGACCTGCCGATGGGGACGATCCGGCGGCATCTTGTGGCTGGGGTAGCGGTGCCGCGCAGTGCGCGGTCACAGTTGGCCGCCGCGATGCAAGCCGCTCTGCACGACGGCACCAGAGCCCGAAAGCGAACGACGGGAACCGGAGAGACTGATGGCTGAAGGGGTCATCGTCGGTGTACTCGCGAATGCTGGCGCGGTACTCGGGGTCTTGTCATTGACCGGCCCGCTGAATTCCGGCAACGGCATCGTCGGTGGTATCGCGGCGCCCCTCGGGCTCTACCTGGTGTGGATACTCTCGTTCAGCGTGTGGTGGCTACGGGACACACGCCGACCGCAATCGAGGCGTGCTCTTCGCGCTCGCCGTCGGCACACCCCTTAGGCCTGACCCAACGGCCCTGGTGAATGTGCACCCCGCTACCAGCCCCGCAGAGCCCGCCAATCGCTCGCGCATCGCGCTCTCCGTCGCCGAGGTCCTGCGGTGAGCGGCGTACGCCAGATCGGCGTACCGCCCTTGGCCCGGACTCTGAGTACTTTGGCGACCGTCGACTACGCGGACACGTTTCTGGTCGACGTCGGCCCGATACGACGTGCGGGCGGCGAATGCTGGGCGCGTGAAATCCTGGAAGGGGCCCCGCTCACGACCCGAAGCCGGCTACTCGTCGGATGGCCCACCGCAACGAACCTGACTACGTTCTGCTCGGAGCCGACTCACGCATCGGAATGCCTGGTGAGCTTCTATTCAAGAAGGAAGGCGGTGCAATCCTTTTCGTGACGTTCGTCCAGCAGAGCAACCTCGTTGCGCGTGCGGTTTGGGCCGTGACCGAACGATTGCACCTGCGTACCGTCGGCGACATATTGGATCAGGCGAGCCGAAGGCTTCGCAGTTGAGCGTCGATACGGACACCGTCGTCGAGGAGTTCCTGCGCCGCCAACGCGCGATGTTCGCAGGCGGTGATCCCGGCCCGGTTGAGCAGATGCTCGCCGACGATGTCGTCTGGCATGTCCCCGGTACCAGCCCGATCGCCGGTGACTATCGCGGTCGCGAGGCGGTGCTCGGGTACTTCCGTGCCAGTCGCGACTCGGCGGGCGGCGCGATGCAGATCGTCGAGAAGGGACTTGCCCATCACGGCGGGGCACTTGTGCAATTGGCTGACGGCCGCGCTGTGCTCGGCGGCCGCGACGTCGATTGGCGCACAGCGGGTATCTATCGCTTGGCCGACAGCCGAATTGCCGAAGCATGGTTGGTACCGCTGAACCAGCGGCACTTCGAAGAGGTTTGGGCCGCAACCCGGGCAGAGCCGTTCGTCTATGTGCAACGGGTACGGCCACAGGACTGTGCGGCCAGCACGATGCTCGGACATCCCCGATTCCTCGAATTCTTCGAGGCCGCGTTCATCGAGTGCTGGTGTTCTCGGTTCGGTGCCATCGACACATCCCTCGGAGCCAGACGGCGCCTGACGGTTGCGGCCGTGAACGTTTGTTACTTAGGGCCGGTGCGTAGCGACGATGAGATGCATGTCGAAGTCGTGCTGGACCGAATCACCAACCGCTGCATCCAGGTGCACTACGACGCCTTCGTCGACACCGCTCACGTCGCCGAGGCGCGTTCGCGATACGTATGTCTCGACGCGCATTCAGGCAGGCCGATCACCCTTCCGAAAAGGCTCCTTGCCTACGTGGCATCACCGCGCTAGTCAGCGGTGTCCGGCGACCTTTGACCCCCGAGTCTGCGCTGGTAGGCCGAAGCAACCATCGCTGTTCCACATACGCATGCATTGCGAACTTGCCGGTTCCGCCATCACTCCATTGTCAGTTGTGAGACCCCGCCATGATTTACGCGGCCCTACATCCGGCGGCTGTAGGTCCTCACCCGCGGCGACATCCCCAGCAGCGACGGACCAGGCGCTTTGTGGACCGTCTGACGGCAAGTGCACCTCGGTTTGTCTCACGAAAGGCTTCATTTCCTACACCGATGACAGGCACCACTCTGCGATGGCCTCCGATTTTATGCTGTTGCCCACGTGTCGGTGCCAACGGCTGTGCTGGTTGATCATCGGCAGCGAGATCATGCTGAGTGGCGGGCCGCCGACCGAGTGGCATGTCGGAACTAACGACGCGCTGAGACTTGCTCCCTAATTCGGCGGCATCGCTGGCGGCGGGTACCTCACGGACGCGATCCCGTCCAGGTTTGCGCGGCGCGTCTCAGGCCAGCCCCACGGAATTGTATTCCGTTCTTGCGCTTGCAAATTCGGCTTCCATCAGCGACGGGTCGGCGATGGTCTGCAATTGCGGCCACTCGGCCTCGCTGTGGTTCGGAGAACGACTCGATCCACGCCTGATCCTGGGGCACGCCGCGGCGGCCGTGGTGCCGCTCGACGGCGGAGGGGCCCGTTCAGGTGCCGGTGGCCGCCAACTCGGCCGGCCCGATGTACCCCGGCGCCTCGCCCGTCCCGAACATGTCGTCGAAGACCCGGAACCGATCGAAGGTCAGAGCGTGCTGCCGCGCCCTCATCTCCATCGCGTGTCGCTCGGACTCCGGCAACGAGATCGCCTGGTCGATAGTTTCCGCGAGCGCCGCCCGGTCGCTGTGCGGCACGATGAACGCGGTGTTGCCCACCGCTTCCCCGGTCCCACCGGTCAGGCAGGTGATGATGGGGCCACCGCCCGCGAGCATCTTCTCGGCCAGCGCGATCCCGAAGGTCTCGACGAACTCCGGTTCCGGCCGCGTCGGCAGGGCGTAGGCCGCGCAGCCGCGCATCAGCAGCGGCTTCTCGTCGTCGTCCACGTCACTCAGGAAGACGATGCGATCGTCCCCCGCCGCCAGGTCCTTGTACTCCTGCAGTTGCGGTCCGGTGCCGGCGACGACGAGCTTGACCTTCTCCGCCGCAGCGGAATCGCGGTAGGCGTGGATCAGGTCGTCCACACCCTTGGCCCGAGCGACCCGGGACAGGAACAGGACGTAGCCGTTGCGCTCGAGCCCTCGACTGGCCAGGACCGCCTCGACGGCGTCCTCGTCGAGGTCGAGGAACGCCCCGGTATCGATCGCCGGGTAGCTGGTCTCGATCCGATCGCGGCATTCCTGCGCGAACCGGGTCCCGGCGCGTTCGTCGAGTTCGGTTGCCGCGGCGACGATCTCGTCCTTCGTGTATTCCGACACGGCGACGACCCGGTCGCTGCCGAGGTAGCGGGCCATCAGCGCGATCGCGGCACCGACCGCCCCGTCGAGCAGGCAGTTGCGAATCACAT
The DNA here is from genome assembly GCF_059812565.1 of Mycobacterium sp. NGS49. Taxonomy (NCBI): domain Bacteria; kingdom Bacillati; phylum Actinomycetota; class Actinomycetes; order Mycobacteriales; family Mycobacteriaceae; genus Mycobacterium; species Mycobacterium sp. NGS49. The sequence continues at coordinate 48,660 of NZ_JCALCX010000012.1, forward strand.
TCGTGACATCCGACCCGACCGCCTTCGCGATCGTGGTGACATCCGTGTCGAGACCTGCCGTGGCGGCCGCGCTCACCGCGTCCCCGACCACCGTGGTGTGCGGCATCAGGTACATCGACAGGCAGGTCGTCGGAACACCGTCGGTGAGCAGTTCCACCAGGCGGCCGGTGAGGCCGGCCATGTAGCGACCGTCCGGGACGCGGTAGTCACCGACCGGTTCGGGCCGCTCGACGGTGATGCCGGGACTGTACTCCTGCAGGCGATCCAAGGGTTTCAGCGGGAGTCCCGCAGCTTCCAATACGGGAATCGGCCACGTCAACAGTCGAACGTCGTCGAACCCGCGCTTCAGCGCGACCTCGGCGAGGTTACGGGCCTCGCCGCTGTGGCCGCAGATGACCGGGTCGGCTCGGACGATGATGACGAGACGACGAAAAGGACGGTTCATGGTGCCCCCTCGGTCGTTGGGACGGGGCCTCGGGCCGACGGAGGTCTCTCCGACCGGCCCCACGAACTGGGTTCCGGACCCAGCTCGATGTGCAGCGTTCCTGCTGCGTGCAGCTCCTCGGCAGAGATGTGGGTTCCCTGAAGCGGTGTGCCGTTGAACGTTGCGGCTTGCACGTACTGCACCGGCGGAGTCGAGTCGATGCCGTCGGACCCGATCGGCTGCTCGACGAATCCACTGGTAGTGATGGTCAAATCTTTGCCCCGGATCAGTAAGCGGGAACGCTCGAAAGCCGGAGTGTTCACCAAAAAGAGACCTTGGCCGGCCACTGGGAAGAGCCCCAGCGACGCCCACACGTACCAGGCAGATAGGCCGCCGCTGTCGTCGTTACCGGGCAGGCCACCGGGGCCGGTGCCGAACTGCCACGTCAGCGCCGCGTGCACCACCTCGGCCGTCCGGTCGGGTCGGCCGGCATAGTGGTAGGCCCACGGAGCCTCCATGTCCGGTTCGTTGTTCAATCCCTCGAACCGGTTGAGCGCGTAGCCGAACTCCATCTCGGCGGGCTTCGGTTCGATGCCCGGCTGGGTCACCGGTTCGGCGCAGTAGCCGAAGAAGGCGTCGAGCATGCCGACGAAGGCGTCGTCCCCGCCGGCGAGAGCGATCCGACCGGCCATGTCGTGCATCAACCGGAACGAGTAGTTCCACTTACCGCCCTCGTAGTACTCCGAGTCCTTCAACAGGCCGTTCGAGGCGTCGAACGCGTTCACCCAACCCGCGCTGCGCTCCTCGGACTCCGCGGCGAGCCGGGTGTCCCCGACCGCGCGGGCGACCTTGGCGGTGCAGTAGTGGGCGTAGGCGAGGTCGAGGGTGTGGGTGATGGGGTGGACGATGCCCTTCTCGATGAAGTCCTCGCCGTACATCCGCCGCAGGTCGTCGACCATGTGGACCAGGGCCCAACTCCAGTCGATCTCCCGCAGGTTCAGTTCCTGCGCGTCGGCAAGGGCGGTGTGGGCCAACGCGCTCGCCTGCCGGAAGAACCGGTCCGCCCCGCGGGCCATCCGGTAGCCGACCGGGAAGTTGCCCTCTTCCTCGCAGACCCGGATCAACGACTCCAGGAGGTCCGCGGCCCGTTCCGGCACGATCGCCATGAGCAGCGGGATCTGGGTCTTATAGATGTCCCACATGGTGCAGACGTCGAACGCGAACGGCCCGCTGTTGGGCCAGAACGGGGACTCGTCGTCACCGAAACAGGGCTTGATCAGGGAGTGGTAGAGCGCGGTCCCGAAGACCTGACGGCGCGCCTCGGAGCCACCTTCGACCTGGATCAGGTCGAGGTGTTCCTTCCACTTCTTCCGGGTCCGGGCGCGGACGACGCCGAAGGCGTGCTTGCCGCTATCGCACTCGGTGCGCAGGTTGTCGGTTGCCTGCTCGGTGCCGCGCAGGGAGAACCCGATCCGGACCTCGATCACGGTCCCCGCCTGGGCCGGCCCCATGAACAACAGCCCGAACGGCCGCAGGGTGGTCGGGCGGATGTAGTCGAAGTCGAGCCGGGTGCCCCCGTCGATCAGTCGCTTGTCGTGCCAGAGCATCTGGCGCCAACCGGGGGCCTCGACCTCGACGGCGACCGAGAGCGGCACCCCCTCCATCACCACGGTGCCCTGCGCCTTGCCGCGGCCGAGGTTCTCGACCTGCGCGCGCAGCGGCACCGTCCGACCGTGCTCGATCACCAAGCCGCCGCACGACAGGTCGAGCACGACGCGGGCGTTGCGGTGCTCGGGGAACGTGTAGCGGTGAACCGCCACCTTGTCTCCCACGGTGATCTCGCACCGGATGCCGTTGTCGAGGGTCGCCGCGTAGTACCCGGGCGACGACGTCTCGGCGTGGAGCGCCCACGCGGTCCCGAGGTTGTCCAGCGGGTCCAGCATCGGCGTCACTCGGGCGTAGTTGTAGTACTTGCGGATCGCCCCTGTGCCGGACTGCTGGAAGTGCGTGAACCCCGACGCCTGGGTCTCGGCGAAGATCTCCGGCGGCAGTCCCTCGGTGATCTTGGGGTACCGGCCGTAACCGGTCGGGTAGGCACCGGAGTACGCGCAGGCGGACACCATGCCGAACGGGGAGACCGCTCCGGGGTGGGTGTTGCCCACCTGCGGCTTCGGCCACCACCAGGTCGCAGCGAGGTCCCGCGGCGACGGTAGCTGCGTCGCGGCGGTGCCGATGAAGGGATCAATGTGTTCGAGGATGGAGGCAGGCTACGTAGTCACACGGCGATCACGGGTTTCCGCCGTGTGAACTCCTTGGGTCGGGCGAACGACGCCGCGGCCCGGCGTTCAGGTTTCCTCGGCGACCACGGGCCACAGACGCGCGTAGAAGATGCCCAGGGACAGGTAGGTCTTCACCGTGCCCTCCTGTGCCCTCCTTGGAACCGTTGGGGCGCCAAAGCCCCGGAAGCCGGCGGTGTCCGGGGAGTAGGTTCTCGACTTCAATGGCCATTAGCAGTTCAGTGCGTTCGGTCGATGACCAGTAGGTGCCTCTACCGCGGCCTGGCCGACAACACCGTCGGCAAGATCATCGAATCCCTGCTGCGGGTCGATCTGATCATTCTCGACGAACTCGGCTTCGCCCCACTCGATGACACCGCCACCCAGTTGTTGTTCCGCCTCGTCGCCGGCGCCTACGAACGCCGATCCCTGGCCATCGGGTCGCACTGGCCCTTCGAACAATGGGGCCGATTCCTACCCGAGCAGACCACCGCCGTCAGCATCCTCGACCGCCTCCTGCACCACGCCACCGTCGTCATCACCGACGGCGATTCCTACCGCATGAAAGACGCCCAACACCGAAAGGAGCCTCCCAAGCCAACTTAGGAACTACCGCACGGGGTGGATACTTTCAGCCGGCCACCAGCGGATACTTCAACTTGGCCATTGACACGGGGTCTATCCGTCCAGTTGCCTAGTCTGCGGCCGCCAGGAGCTCCTTGACCGTTAGCGATTCATCTCCCACGGTTTCGGGATCAACTGACTGACCCTTGCCCAACAGCCGCTTGGCCAGCATGAACTCCTGTGGCCGGTTGATGCAGTCGGCGGCAATCATCCGCCCCTCGCGGAAGTAGAACGCGGCGAAGCTATCGCCACTGTCGGACTGTCCACGGATGACCACCCGATCATTCCCCTGGTTGAGGCCGGCCATCTGGAGCTTGAGGTCGTACTGGTCCGACCAGAACCAGGGAAGGCTCGTTTGAGCAACCGGCTCGCCGCATATTGCCGCAGCTGCGCTCTTGGCTTGTTCGACGGCGAACGGAACCGATTCGAGGCGGCGGTGCTGACCGGTTTGGTGATCGCGCTGGGATGCGCAATCGCCGGCCGCCACAATGTCGGGATCAGCGGTCTGACAGAACTCATCGACCACGATCCCGTCGTCGACGGTGAGCCCTGCCGCCTGCGCGAGTTCGGTTACCGGCTTGATGCCGACCCCGATGATCACCAGGTCAGCGGGGAACGCGCGGCCATCCGAGCAAACCACCTGCTCGACCCGGTCGGTGCCCTCGATGCTTGCGGCGGTGGCGGCGGTCACGATGACAACACCTTGCTCGGTGTGGAAGCGGTGATAGAACGCCGAGACTTCCGGCGCGGTCACCCGTTGCAACAGCCGGTCAGCCATCTCCACAACGACGACGTCCTTGCCGAGTTGGCGCAGTGAGGCGGCGGTCTCCAGGCCGATGTACCCGCCGCCGATGACTACGGCTCGCTTGACCGCCGGGAGGTCATTTTTGATGGCTTCGACGTCGGCAAGGGTGCGCAGGTAGTGCACCCCGGGCAGGTCGGCACCGGATAGCGGAAGCCGGATCACACTGGCCCCCGTGCACAGGGCCAGCTTGTCGTAGACCACGGCCTTGCCGGCCGCCAGGGTCACCGCCTTGGCGTCGCGATCGATCGCGGTGACCCGGTCGGCGATGATCTCGATGCCGTGCTTGGCGTAGAACGCCTCGGGTCGGATCGCCAGCTTTTCGGCGTCGACTTCTCCGGCGAGGTATGCCTTCGACAGTGGCGGTCGCTCGTAGGGCACCCGTCCCTCGTCTCCGATCAGCTTGACCGGGCCGGACCAGCCACGCTGGCGCAAACTGGTGACCAGCTGCGCGGCCGCATGACTGGCCCCAACGATGACGCAAGTCTGATCGGACGGCACCGGTCAACTCTTGGGAGTCAGCTGCACCATCATGCGCGAGTAGCCGCGCACGAAGTTGGACTGCACTTTCTCCGGCTCGCCCAACACTTCGATGCGCTCGAAGCGTTGCAAAATCTCTTCCCACAGCACGCGCAACTGCATCTCGGCCAGCCGGTTGCCCATGCACCGGTGAATCCCGAAACCGAACGACACGTGATTGCGGGCGCCCTTGCGATCAATGATGAACTGATCCGGGTTGTCGATGGAGCGTTCGTCCCGGTTGCCCGAGGCATACCACATCACGACCTTGTCGCCCTTGCGGATGGTGGCTCCGTTGAGTTCGACGTCCTGTTTGGCCACCCGGCGCATGTACGCCAGCGGAGTCTGCCAGCGGATGATCTCGGAAACCATGTTCGGGATCAGCTTCGGGTTGGCCTTGAGCTTGTCGAACTCCTCGGGGAACTGGTTCAGCGCCAGCACACCGCCGCTCATGGAGTTGCGGGTGGTGTCGTTGCCACCCACGATCAGCAGCGCAAGGTTGCCCAAGAACTCCATCGGCCGGCTAATCAGATCCTTGGTGTCCTTGTTGTTCAGCATCAGGCTGATCAGATCGAAGCTGGGCTCGGCACCCGCCTTCTGCTGCGCCTCCCGATCCCGCCACAATCGCGAGAACGCCCTGGCCATCTCGACCACTGCCGGGAACAGCTCGTCGCGATGGGCCAGCCCGCCCGTGGACTCCGGTGCCGCCGCGGCTAGGTCCGACCATTCCACCAGCTTGAGGCGCTGGTCGTAGGGGAAGTCAAACAACGTGGCCAACATCCGGGCAGTCAGCTCGATGGACACCCGCTCGACCCAGTTGAAGGGCTGGTCGGTAGGCAGGTTGTCCAGCACGTCCTGTGTGCGGGTGCGGATCAGGGCTTCCATCTCTTTGAGATTCTTGGGTGCGACGACCTCCTGGACGGCCTTGCGCTGCTCGTCATGCTTTGGCGGATCCATTGCGATGAACGTTTCGACTTCAAGGCCGCGGGGCCGGTCACCGAGCAAGATGATGGGCTCGGCGGAGAACAGCTCGTGGTGCTTGTCGACGAAGACGATGTCGTCGTACCGCGTGATCGACCAGAACGGGCCGAAGGGGCTGTCCGCCGTGTACTGGACGGGATGTTCGTCGCGCAGCCGCTTGGCATAGGAGTCGAACTTTCCTTGCCGCCACAGGAACGGATCGCTGAGATCGATGTCGCCGATGTCGAGCGTGTCGGCGTCTGGCCGCGGTGTCTCGGTGAACTCGGGCACCGGCGGGTTGATCCCGGACTTGTCGATCACCTTCTGGACCAGGTGTGCGGCCTTGATTTGCCAGTGCATCGGCACCACCGGCGCCGTCGCGTTCATGAGGGTTGCTGACAGATTCATGGTTGCGCCCTTCGCTACATCTGGAATTCGGGCAGCGTCACGGTCAGCCCGTCGAGATCCTCGGTGACGTGGATCTGGCAAGAAAGCCGCGAGGTAGGCGCGGCTTCGGGCGTCATCTCCAGCATCTGCTCCTCGTCGTCGCTCTTGGAGCCGGTCTTGGCGAACCAGTTGCCATCGACAATCACGTGGCAGGTTCCGCAGGCCGCGTCGCCGCCGCAGTCGGCGTCGATTCCGGGCACCATGTTGTCGAGGGCGTGCTTCATCAAGGACTTGCCCTCCTCGATGGAGACCTCGTGCTGGGTGCCGTCATGTTCAGTGAAGGTGACGTGTCCCATACCGGCAACTATGCCCTATCCGGGGCCTCCTCCTGAGGTCATTATTGACACCGAAGGGGTCATTTCAAGACAATTTTCTCTCGTGGAGCCGTCGGCGCAGGCCTGCATCCCCCCGGTCTATTCACGCCTGATCGCGCAAGAACTGGGCATGCGTACCCCCCATCTCACGGCATTGCTGTCTGGGACGGCGATCACGCCGGAGCAGCTACTCGACGAGGCAACGCGGCTAACGCCCGATCAGCAGATCCAGATTGCGTGCAACGCCCTGAGTCTGTCCGGTGACCCGTCATTCGGGATGCGGCTGGGCCGCCGGCTCACCCCGGCCGTGCACGGGCCAATGGGGTTTGTCGCGAGCAGCAGTCCGGATCTGTCGACGGCACTAGAAGCGGTCGGGCAGTTCATGGGGACCCAGATGCCACTGTGGCAGGTTAAGCATGACCGCCGCGAAGACGTTACGGTAATGCGATTTCGACTCACCACCGACGTCCCGGACGAGGTGGCCCGGCTTATGGCCGAAGTCAGCGCGATGGCGCTGTATTCAATCGCTGAGTTCATCGTCGGCCGCGTCCCTGACACCGCCGAAATCGATTTCACACACCCCGATCCCGGTCCGGACGCGAGCTACGGCGACCACCTTCCCGGCCGGGTGCGGCACTCCCGCCCGGTCTTCGAGATTCGCCTGCCCACTCGACTATGCGAGATTCCCAACGCCTCAGCCAATCGCGACACCTACTTGTTGGCTTGGTCCCAGTGCGAGGCATTGCTGGCCGAACTAAAAAGTCCGCAGCCCAGCATGCGGCGCCAGATCGAAACCATGATGCTCACCCACCCCACAGCAGCCTTAACCGAAGATCGTGCCGCTGCTGCACTGTTCATGAGCAAACGCACGTTGGCCAGGCGCCTCAACCAGGAGGGGGCCAGCTTTCGTCAAATCAAAGATGACGTATTGGCTGGCCAAGCCCGGCGCTATCTGCGTGACGAGCGCATGACGGTGCAGTCGGTAGCTGATCTGCTCAACTATCACGACAGCGCCAACTTTCGGCGAGCCTTCAAGCGCTGGTATGGGATGGCTCCGGAGGCGTACCGGCGAACCGCAAGGTAGGCCTACAGTTCTGGTTATCCGCTTCGATTTCAGGACCTCGCCGCAGAACACCACCTGGGAAGCAATGCTGTCGGTGTGGCTGTATAGCCGCTACTCATTGGACAACCCGCGAGAACCTACAAACAGCAATCGTCACCGCGCCATGTTGGCGAACCGCGACAAATGCAATTGGTGCGCAACAGTCACCGTCTTGGTGGGGCCGTTACGGTGTTTGGCGAGAATGAAATCCGCTTCTCCTCCCCGCGGATCGTCGCGCTCGAATGCATCGGGCCGATTCAGCAAGATGACCATGTCCGCATCTTGTTCTAGCGAGCCCGATTCGCGAAGGTCGGACAGCATCGGCTTCTTGTCCGTGCGCTGCTCGGGACCACGGTTGAGCTGGCTGATCGCCACTACCGGTACCTCGAGCTCCTTCGCCAAAAGCTTGAGATGCCTTGAAAATTCCGACACTTCGATCTGCCGTGACTCGACCTTCTTGCCGGACGTCATCAGCTGCAGATAGTCGACAACGACAAGTTTAAGATTGGCTTTCTGGCGCAGCCGACGCGCCTTGGCACGAATCTCCATCATCGTCAAATTCGGCGAATCGTCGATATACAGTGGCGCCTCACTGATTTCGCTCATCCGGCGCGCCAGCCGGGTCCAGTCATCGTCGGTCATGCGTCCCGAACGCATGTCGGCCAATTTGATTTTGGCCTCCGCGGACAACAGGCGCATCACAATCTCGGACTTACTCATCTCGAGGGAGAAGATGACGCTGGCCATCCGGTGCTTGATCGAACACGAACGCATGAAATCCAGTCCGAGCGTCGATTTCCCCACACCCGGCCTGGCCGCCACGATGATCATCTGCCCGGGATGCAGCCCGTTGGTCACCTCATCGAGCTCGGTGAACCCGGTCGGCACACCGCGTGAGATGCCGCCATTGGAGGCGATGGCGTCGATCTCGTCCATCGTCGGCTGCAACAGGTCCTCAAGGGGCACAAAGTCTTCCGAGGTCCGCCGCTCAGCGACCTCGTAGATCTCGGCCTGGGCCCGGTCGACGATCTCGGCGACGTCAGCGCCGTCGGCGCCCGCGTAGCCGTACTGCACCACCCGGGTGCCGGCCTCGACCAGACGGCGCAGCAGCGCCTTCTCGGCGACGATGCCCGCGTAGTAGCCCGCATTGGCGGCCGTCGGCACCGTGGAGATCAGCGTGTGCAGGTAAGGCGCCCCACCGATGCGGCGCAACAGGCCGCGACGATCGAGTTCCGCGGCGACGGTCACGGCATCGGCGGGCTCGCCGCGTCCGTAGAGGTCCAGGATGGCGTCGTAGACGTTCTGATGCGCGGGACGATAGAAGTCGCTGGGCCTCAGCCGTTCCAGGACGTCAGCGATAGCGTCCTTGCTCAGCAGCATCCCGCCCAGCACTGATTGCTCTGCTACGAGATCCTGGGGGGGCTGGCGGCCGTAGTCCTCGCTGGGTGGCGGGGTGTCCATGCCGGGGTGAGGCATGTCATCGACGACCGCCATGGACCACCTCCCTCTGACTCAACCACCGAACATACATTCGATCTCTGACATTCAGGGCGTAAGTCAAGGCCCCGACACCCCGCCCCTGTTTGATCTGGCCGACTCCTCCTCGGTCCGCTCCGCGGACCGCATCGTCACCGCCCCCTGTTTGATCTGGCCGACTCCTCCTCGGTCCGCTCCGCGGACCGCATCGTCACCGCCCCCTGTTTGATCTGGCGTATGCGCCGGAAGAAACGTAAACGGTTGCTAGACAGGACTCCAACAGGGCCTGTTCATGAAGTTGTGGATCGGGTGTGCATACCGTTGATCACCGGTGTTGAACAGGGTGTGGAGTACCTGTGGATCAAACCGCTGATTTTGTCCATCGTTGCTGATGATCGCGATTCAACCCCGCCGAATTCATGTGGACAAGAATCTCTACGGCGTGTCGGCGCAGGTTATCGAGTCGGGCGTGTTGGTTTTCAGCGACATTGTCGGCGAGTTAATGCACGGTTACGCCGGACCCGCGGAGACCTCTTCGGATTCATTCGCCAGCCTGCCGACACTCGAAGGCGACGCGGACAGCCGAAAGCCCGGTGCGGCCGCTGCGAGCCACACCGGGTAAGGGCAAACCGGGCTATCTTTCGCCGACGACTTCGAGCGCGACCTCGACATCGATCTCGGGGTGCAGGTGGACCACCACCGGGTGGGTGCCGACGGATTTGATGTGCGCCTTGGGTAGCCGCACGATGCGCCTGTCCAGGTTCGGCCCGCCGGCCTTCTTGATGGCCGCCACCACGTCGCCGGCGGTGACGGAACCGAACAGCTTGCCGCCGTCGGCAGCGGTCTTCACCGGCAGGGAGACCGACCCGAGCGCCTGAATGGCAGTCTTGATCTCGTTGGCGTGCTCGCGGTCGCGGACCGTCTTGCTCTCACGGGCGCGGCGGATGTCATCGGCCTGCCGCTGGGCGCCGCGAGAGGCGACGATCGCCAGACCGCGCGGCAGCAGGAAGTTGCGGGCGTACCCGTCCTTGACTTCGACCGTGTCGCCGCTGGAGCCGAGGTGGTCGACATCAGCCGTCAGAATCAGCTTCATCGTTATGTGACTTTCGTTGTGCGCGCGGGGATCAGCGCGTCGAGGAGGTGAAGGGCAGCAGCGCAACCTCACGGGCGTTCTTCACCGCGACCGCGATGTCCCGCTGGTGCTGCACGCAGTTGCCGGTGACCCGGCGGGCCCGGATCTTGCCGCGCTCACTGATGTAGGTCCGCAGCAGATTGGTGTCCTTGTAGTCGATGTTCTGGCCCTTCTTGGAGCAGAAGACGCATTTGCGGGCCTTGATCGGCTTCTCCGGAGCCGGGCGCCGCTTGGTGGACTTAGCCATGGGTGTCTGTCTTTCCGTTCTTGTGCTGTGAGAAATGAAGTAGGTCAGAAGGGCGGTTCGTCGTCACCGCCGCCGAACGAACCCGAGGCCGGGGCGCTGCCCCAGGGGTCGTCACCGGATCCACCGGACTGCGCCGGCGCCGACTGGCGGGAGCCGCCGCCGCCACCACCGCCGCTGAAACCGCCACCACCACCGCTGCGACTGGCCTTGTTGACCTTGGCGGTCGCGTACCGCAGCGAGGGCCCGATCTCGTCGACCTCGACCTCCATCACGGTGCGCTTCTCGCCCTCGCGGGTCTCGAAGGAACGCTGCTTGAGCCGACCGGTCACGATCACCCGCGCTCCCCGCGTCAGGCTTTCAGCAACGTTCTCGGCTGCCTCCCGCCAGATGTTGCAGCGCAGGAACAGCGCCTCGCCGTCCTTCCACTCCCCACTCTGGCGGTCATAAATCCGCGGGGTGGACGCCACGGTGAAGTTCGCAACTGCCGCACCCGACGGCGTGAACCGCAATTCGGGGTCAGCGGTGAGGTTTCCCACGACAGTGATAGTCGTGTCACCAGCCATTATTGCCTCCTGGGTCCGCCTGGTGGGTGGGAGTACGAGCCTTAGACCAGCCCTAGTCAAGCCTAAGCAACTGCTCCGACAGCGCGGATCAGTGCTTGTCGGTGCGCATCACCTTGGTGCGCAACACCGACTCGTTGAGGCTGAGCTGGCGGTCGAGCTCGGAGACCGTCGCGGGCGCCGCCTTCAGGTCGATGACAACGTAGATGCCTTCGGCATGCTTGGCGATTTCGTACGCCAGCCGCCGCCGGCCCCAGATGTCGACCTTCTCAACCGATCCACCGTCTTTGCGGACGACGTTCAAAAACGTCTCCAGCGACGGGGCAACGGTGCGTTCGTCGAGCGTGGGGTCAAGGATGACCATGATTTCGTATGGACGCATAGGGACCTCATCACCTCCTCTGGTCTGGGCGGCCACGGAACCTCCGTGGCAGGAGGGTCGCCTGCGTCGGCAACCGCCCCAGAGTACCGGATTGCCCGGCAGACCCGAAATTCACTTCCGTGACTGCAAGAATTCCAACGCCCTGGCCTGGGTCGCCTCGTCGGCCTTGGCCAGCGCGCCGCAGTCGAACGGCGGCTGCGGGTCATACTCGATGAGCAGTTGGGCCGCTTGGGCGGCGACCCGGTCCACCAGCAGCTCGACCAGTCGCAGGGCCATGTCGATGCCGCTGGATACCCCCGCCGCCGTGATGATTCGCTCCGGCAGATGCTCGACGACCCGGTCGGCCACATACCGCGCACCCAAGCGGTTGAGCTCGTCGGCAGCCCGCCAGTGTGTCGTCGCCGTCAACCCGTCGAGCAGCCCCGCACCCGCCAGCAGCAGCGCGCCGGTGCACACCGAGGTGGTGAACGCGGTACCTGGGTGCACAGCCTGCAACCAGCCGCGAATGGCGTCGTCGTGTACCAGGACCCGGGTCCCGATACCGCCGGGGAAAACCACCACATCCGGAGCGGCGACCTCGTCGAAGGCGGCGTCGCAGATGACGCCGAGCATGCCGTTCTCGGTACGCACCTCGCCGCGGCGGTGACCGACGAATACCACCTCGATCGACGGAATACGTTGCAGCACTTCATAAGGCCCGATGGCATCGAGCGCCGTGAAGCGCGGGAACAACGGGATGGCAACCTGCATCAGGCCTCCTGGCCGACCAACTCGGGTTCGGGACGGTGGACCTGCGGGCGCCGAGCCGGGCGCAGCCACCCCGGCAGCCAGCCGGGCGGATTGTCGGGCGCCCGGTCATAGCTGCCGCCGGCCGGATCGTCGACCCGGCCCTGCCAGCGCACCAGGTCTTCGTCCGGCCGGTAGATCTGCCGAATGACCAAGGCGCACAACGCTATCACCGCAATATCGCGCAGCAGGACCGTCGTCGTGAACCACTGCTGGGGCAGCGACCGGTTCGGGTTGCCGTACAGGTAGTACATCCTGGGTACCCAGACCAGCGCGTCAATCGTCATCCACGCCAACAGAACCCGGCGGTGCGGCACGGCGAGCACCGCCAACGGCACCAGCCAGAGCGAGAATTGGGGGCTCCAGACCTTATTGGTCAGCAGGAACCCGGCGACCACCAAGAAGGCCAACTGCGCCAGCCGCGGCCGCTGTGGAGCCGTCAATGCGATATAGGTGATTGCCGCGCAGCACAACACGAACAGCACCGTGACGACGGTGTTCAGCACCGTCGGCGGCTCCCAGAAGCCCAGTGCGGGGTCAAATCCGCGCCAGCCGGTGAACGACTTCACCACGTTGTACAGCGAGTCCATGTCATCGCCACGACGGGTGTTGAGCCGGAAGAACTCTGACCAGCCACGCGGATAGAGAACCATTACCGGCAGGTTCACCGCCAACCAGGTCGCCGCGGTGATCAGGGCGGTGCGAAAGACGTCATGCAGGCGCCCCGACCGGATCCCCAATACCAGCAGCGGCCCCAGGAACAACAGCGGATAGAGCTTTGCCGCCGCACCCAGACCGATCAGAACTCCGGCCAGCATCGGCCTGCGCCGCGCCCAGGCCAGCAGGCCAGTCATCGCGAAAGACGTTGCCAGCGCGTCGAAGTTGGTGAATATCTGAAAGATGAGCAGTGGAGAGGCGGCCACCAGCGCGGCATCCCACACGCGACGTCCGGCCAGGCCGGCCGTGGCCCAGACGGTGCACAGCCAGGCCAGGGCCAGTCCGAATGCCGCAAAGTCGAAGAACATCACCACCTCGGCGATGACCGGGACGGGCAGTAACTTGCTCACCGCAGTGTAGGCCTTCGCCAGGCGCATCGAGACGTACTGATAAAGCCCGGTCAAGACCGGGTATTCCATGTAGCGCACGGCGATCTGACCGTCGTAGCGGATCTGCGGGGTGCCGCCGCCGTCTGTCTCGATCCAGCTGGACTTGTACGGAAACTTGCCCTGGCTCAACAACTCCGCGCCATACAGCGGCACCGTGTCGGAGTAGCACAACTCGTAGTAGGCGCGCTGGTTGTCCCAGTTTGCAACCCGCTGATCCCCGGTTCCGCTGCCCGTGCTCTGCAGGCACGCCGCTTTCGTCGACCAGCCCAATGCCAGAAACACCAACGCGATCATGAACATCACCCGCACCGGGGTCATGAAACGGGTGCGGCCGATCAGCGCATGCCGGCCGACAGGCCCGCCCACCAGGTTCGCCAGCGCGGCACCCAGCACGTCGTTCCGGCTCGGACAGTCGCGGCTGTCAGCGCTTCGCCGGTCGGTGGCCAGCGGTCGCGGGGATATGGTGGCGCGCTCTGTTGGTGTCTCGCTCACGGGGGCGGTTGGGGAATGTCAGCGGACGGTGGCAGCGGCACCGGCGCGCCGGGCGGCGGGGCGGTGATCGTGGTGGGCGGTCCGACCGGAATGGTGATTCCCGGCGCCACCTCAACCGTGGGCTGAATCACCGTCTCCGACGGCGGCGCCGGCGGAGGCGGCGGAGGCGCTGCGGGCACCCCGGCGTACCCGCCGATTTCGGTTGGCTTGGGGAAGGTTTCGTTCGGCTGGCCCTTCAGGGCGCCGTCCATCGTCGCCTTCCAGATGTCGGAGGGCAGGCCGGAACCGTAGACCGCGCCGCCGGAGGCGTTCACCAGGGGCTCGTCGCCTTTGACCGTGCCGACCCACACGGCCGTGGACAGCTGCGGCGTGTACCCGACCATCCAGGCGTCCTTGTTGGATGTGGTGTCACCGAGCTGCGTGGTACCGGTCTTCGCCGCCGACGGCCGTCCACCCGCCAGGTTGTGTCCGCGCGAATACCCGGCGATCGGTTGCATCGCCGCGGTCACGTTGTCGGCCACCGCCTTCGGGATGCGTTGGTCACCGCTGTTGTCGGCAGTGGTGGCGTCGAAGAGGACCTGACCTTCGGCGTTGACCACCTTCTGCACGAAGTGCGGGCGGTGGTACATGCCGGACGCCGCCAGCGTGGCATAGGCCGTCGCCATGTCGATCACCCGGCTCTGGTACTGCCCCAACACGATTCCGTTGTTGGGCGGGCCACCCTTGCCGTCTTCGGACAGTGTGTGTGCCACGCCGGGGAAACTCTCGGCGACACCGGCCTGGTGTGCGGCGTCGGCCACCGCCTGAGGCCCGCCCTTCAGCTTGAGCATCAGCCGGTAGTAAGAGGTGTTGAGCGACATCTTCAGCGCCTCGGCCAGATTGCACGTGCCGCAACTCTCGCCCTCGACATTGGTGATCTTGATGCCGTCGACGGTCAGCGGGGAGCTGTCCACCTGGTAGCCCAGACCGATGCCCTGCTCGAGCGCGGCCACCAGCGCGAACACCTTGAACGACGACCCGGTCTGCAGGCCCGCCTGGGCAAAGTCGAAGCCCTGGGCGTTGGATCCGCCGTAGTAGGCCTTGACGGCCCCGGTGCGCGGATCGATGGACACCGCCGCTGCCCGCATGTCCGGGTCCTGGCCGTCGAGGTACTTCGACACCGCCTTCTCCGCGGCCTGCTGCGCCTGCGGATCGATCGTGGTGGTGACCTGCAACCCCTGGGTATTGAGGGTCTGCTCGTCGATGTTGAACAGCTCGAGCAGTTCCTTGGTGACTTGCCGTTCGATCAGCCCATTGGGGCCGGTGGTCTGGTTCTCCGCACGCGCCTGATCGGGCGACACGGTCTTGGGAAACACCTGGGCGGCCCGGTCATCGGCCGCCAGCGCCTTTGTCTCCACCATGCCGTCGAGGACCCAGTTCCAGCGCGAAAGCGCCCCCTCGGGGTCAACTGCGGGATCAAGTGTCGACGGCCGCCGGATCAACGCCGCCAGCAGTGCACCCTCGGAAACGGTCAGCTGCTCGACGGGTTTGTCGAAGTAAGCCTTGGACGCCGCCGAGATCCCGTACGCGCCGCGACCGAAGTAGATGATGTTCAGATAAGCCTGCAGGACATCGTCTTTGGACCACTCCCCCGCCATCTTGGTCGCGATGACGAACTCCTTGGCCTTGCGCATCACACCGCTCCACCCGTGCTGCGCGGAACCGACCAGTGCGTTCTTGACGTATTGCTGGGTGATCGTGGATCCACCCTGCAGGTCACCGCCGAACAGGTTGTTCTTGGCCGCACGGGCGAACCCGCTGAACGAGAACCCGGGATTGGAATAGAACCCGCGGTCCTCGGCGGCAATCACGGCCTGGCGCACGTGCACCGGTACCTGGCTCAGATTGACGTCAACCCGGTTGCCTTCGGGGGGAACAATTTTCGCGATCTCGGTGCCGTCACTGGCCAGTATTGTGGATACCTGGTTGGTGCGGATGTCCCCCGGCCGGGGCACGTCGACGATGAAGTAGGCCATCGTGAAGGTCACGATCGGCAGCAGGATCATGACGGCCAGGCTCAGGTACAGCGAGCGCCGCACCCATCTCCAGTTGATCTGCTGGGCCCAGGTGGGCTTCGATCCCGGCCTGCGGGCGCCGGGTGATCCGGCGGGTCCCGGCGGGGGCGGTGCACCCGGGGGACGCCGCAGCCCGCTGAGCCGTTCCTGGCCGGGCCGCGGCGCCGGGGACTCCAGCGCCGCCTTGACCTGCCCCAGTTGGTCCTGGGGCGGCGGCGCCGGCGCCGGGTTGCCCAGGGCGGCCTTGACCTGGTCGATCGGGTCGGCGTGCCGGCCGGGGCGGTCATCGGGCACCGAGGGAATGATCGTGGTCAACCGGTCGTCCGGCGGCACTGGGCGCCGCGGCGTCGGCCCGGCGCCCTGCTGACCCCCACCGGGGTGTCCGCCGCCATCCGCCGTCGGCGACTCATGCGGAGTATCGCTGGACGACTGGTGGTGGCGCCCTCCGCTATTCACTGGCCGTGCGGGCGCCGTTGCGCGCCGTCCGCTTGCCACCCGACCCCCGCGGAGGGTGAGCGGGCACTGCCGCACCCAGGACGTAAGACTTCACCAGGTGGTTCCAGCTGCAGGTCCGGCACACTTCCACCACGTGGACAGCAAACTCGGAAAACCGCGTCGCGAGCAGCACCAATTCTTCGGCGGTACGCGCCGAACCGGAAACGGCGCCGAGATGCTCACCGAAAACCCAGGAGACCAGCGTTAGCTGCTCTTTGCGGCAGATCGGACACATCACTTGGCTTTGTTTCCCGTGAAACTTCGCAGCGCGCAGCAAATACGGATTCGCGTCACAGACCTCGGATACGCCGGTGCGCCCCGAGTACACCTCGGCCAGCAGTGAGCGCCGCCGAAGCGCGTAATCCACTACCTGTCGCTGCAGTCGCACGGTGACCAGAGTACGTCGCCATCCCCGGCACCGGCACGCAACCGGGGCTGTTGTCGCGGGGGCGAACCGGTATCCGGTGATCACACGCTGCGCCGGTCGGAGGCCGGACTTCTACGATCATCCCGTGGCGAAATGGTTGAGCGCACCGGCTCGTGGCGGATCGATGACGACTCGGGCCAAGGACAGCGACCGACAGGACGCGTGCCGGATTCTCGACAATGCGCTCAACGACGGCGAGCTGTCGATGGAGGAGCACCGCGACCGGATACGGGCCGCCACCAACGCGGTGACGCTGGGCGACCTGCAGCGCCTGGTGGAAGATCTGCAGTCCGCCGAAAGTGAGCGTCCCGCTCAGATGCCCAAACTCAAGACGCGGGAGAAACGCAACGGGCTGGGCCTGGCTGCCGCCGCCTTCGGCGTCACCGTGCTGCTGGGCATCGGCATCGGCTGGGGCCTGTACGGCAACACCACCTCGCCACTGGACTTCACCTCCGATCCGGGAGCCAAGTCCGACGGCATCGGGCCGGTGGTGCTGACCCCGCCCAAGCAGCTGCAGTCACTCGGCGGTCTGACCGGCCTGCTGGAGCAGACCCGGAAGCGTTTCGGCGACACCATGGGCTACCGCCTGCTCGTCTATCCCGACTACGCCTCGATCGACCGCAAGGATCCCACCGACGATCGGCGCGTCCTGGACTACAACTACCGCGGCGGTTGGGGCGACCCGACCAGTTCTGCCCGCAACAGCAGCACCGACGTCGCCCTCGTCGACCTGGGCAAGTTCGACGTCAAGACAGTGGTGGGCATTCTGCGCGGCGCACCCGAGACGGTCGGGATCAAACAACAGGACGTCAAGTCGATCTATCTGATCGTCGAGCCGGCCAAGGACCCGACCACGCCCGGCGCGCTCTCGCTGACCATTTATGTTTCCAGTGACTACGGCAGCGGCTATATCGAATTGGCCGGCGACGGCACCGTCAAGCGGGTCAACTACGTGAGCTGAACGCTCGCCCCCCGCCCCTTCCGAGTGTGACTAACGGCGCATTAACGGTCAGTGGTGTTGTCGCTAATATATCGGGGCGATACTATGACACGAGGCGTCGTACCGTCGTAACAATCCATGCAAGAGGGAGGTGAATCGATGCTGGAACTCGCCATTCTGGGTCTCCTCATCGAGTCACCCATGCACGGTTACGAGCTGCGTAAGCGGCTCACCGGGCTGCTCGGTGCGTTCCGCGCGTTCTCCTACGGGTCCTTGTACCCGGCCCTGCGGCGTATGCAGGCCGAAGGGCTGATCGCCGAGAACGCCGCGCCGGCCGGAACGCCGGTACGACGGGCCAGGCGGGTCTACCAGCTGACCGACGAGGGCCGCCGACGTTTCACCGAACTGGTCGCCGACACCGGTCCGCACAACTACACCGATGACGGCTTCGGAGTGCACCTGGCATTTTTCAACCGCACTCCGGCGGAGGCGCGCATGCGCATCCTGGAAGGCCGGCGCCGTCAGGTCGAGGAACGCCGGGAAGGCCTGCGTGAAGCAGTCGCGCGGGCCAGTAGCTCGTTTGATCGCTACACCCGTCAACTGCATCAACTCGGGCTGGAGTCCAGCGAGCGTGAGGTCAAGTGGCTCAACGAGCTCATCGCCGCGGAGCGGGCAGCGCCCAATCCCGTCGAACAGATGTAACCGCCTCACCCAGAGCGAACACCGAAACAAACGAAGAACACCAAGCCAAACAAAGTTACGAAGGTTAGGAGAACGCCCAATGAGTGGGAACACACAGGCGTCGACTGATGTACGAGTCGCCATCGTCGGCGTCGGCAACTGCGCGTCCTCGCTGGTTCAGGGCGTCGAGTACTACTACAACGCCGACGAGTCGTCGTCCGTGCCCGGCTTGATGCACGTCCGGTTCGGCCCGTACCACGTCCGTGACGTCAAGTTCGTCGCCGCGTTCGACGTGGACGCCAAGAAGGTCGGCTTCGACCTGTCCGACGCGATCTACGCCTCGGAGAACAACACCATCAAGATCGCCGACGTGCCGCCGACCAACGTGGTCGTGCAGCGCGGCCCGACCCTCGACGGCATCGGCAAGTACTACGCCGACACCATCGAGTTGTCCGACGAAGAGCCGGTCGACGTGGTCAAGGTTCTCAAGGACAACAAGGTCGACGTGCTGGTGTCCTACCTGCCGGTGGGCTCCGAAGAAGCCGACAAGTTCTACGCCCAGTGCGCGATCGACGCCGGGGTTGCTTTCGTGAACGCGCTGCCGGTCTTCATCGCCTCGGACCCGGTATGGGCCAAGAAGTTCGAGGATGCCGGCGTGCCGATCATCGGTGACGACATCAAGAGCCAGGTGGGCGCCACCATCACCCACCGTGTGATGGCCAAGCTGTTCGAGGACCGGGGTGTCTCGCTGGACCGCACCTACCAGCTCAACGTCGGCGGCAACATGGACTTCAAGAACATGCTCGAGCGCGAGCGGCTGGAGTCCAAGAAGGTCTCCAAGACCCAGGCCGTGACCTCCAACCTCACCGGCTCGCTGGCCGGCAAGGTCGAGGACAAGAACGTCCACATCGGCCCGTCCGACCACGTCGCCTGGCTCGACGACCGCAAGTGGGCCTACGTGCGGCTCGAAGGCCGCGCCTTCGGCGACGTGCCGCTGAACCTGGAGTACAAGCTCGAGGTGTGGGACTCGCCGAACTCGGCCGGGATCATCATCGACGCGGTTCGCGCCGCCAAGATCGCCAAGGACCGCGGCATCGGCGGTCCGGTCATCCCGGCGTCGGCATACCTGATGAAGAGCCCGCCGGAGCAGCTGGCCGATGACATCGCGCGCACGCAGCTCGAAGAGTTCATCGCCGAGGGCTGAAGCCCGGGTAACCCCGCCGAGCCTGCAGATTCGTAGGCCGCTACTCGCACTTCCGCTGCAGATTTGCAGGGTGGGTGCATGCACTACGCGTCTGAGTAACTTTCTGTGATCATGCGCCGTTTGTAAAGTCGGTGACGTGACCGACGCCGCGCACGCCGACCTGTCCGGACTCTCCGAGTT
This sequence comes from Mycobacterium sp. NGS49, assembly GCF_059812565.1. Taxonomy (NCBI): domain Bacteria; kingdom Bacillati; phylum Actinomycetota; class Actinomycetes; order Mycobacteriales; family Mycobacteriaceae; genus Mycobacterium; species Mycobacterium sp. NGS49. Next base: position 68,290 of record NZ_JCALCX010000012.1, read on the forward strand.
CGACCTGCTCGCCGAGAACGCCGAGCAAGCCGGAGTTTCGGGTCCGCTGCCGACCGTCGAGCGGGTGGCTGCCGATGACATCAGCGCACTGCGCTGGGGCGGGACCGACCCGCGGGTGGTCTTCCTGCACGGGGGCGGCCAGAATGCGCACACCTGGGACACGGTGATCGTCGGCCTGGGTGAACCGGCGCTGGCGGTGGACCTGCCCGGGCACGGCCATTCGTCCTGGCGGGACGACGGCGACTACTCGCCGCAGCACAATGCCGACGCCTTGGCTCCGGTGCTGCGCGACCTCGCCCCCAACGCCGAACTGTTGGTCGGAATGTCCCTGGGCGGGTTGACCGGCATCCGGGTCGGCGCGCTGGCGCCCCAGCTGGTCCGGGAACTCGTGCTGATCGACGTCACACCCTCTGCGCTGGCACGCCACTCCGAGATGACCAAAGAGCAGCGCGGCACCGTGGAGTTGATGCATGGCGAGCGGGAATTCCCCAACTTCCAGACCATGCTGGACCTCACCATCGCCGCCGCGCCGCACCGCGAAGTGAAGGCGTTGCGCCGCGGGGTGTTCCACAACTCGCGCCGGCTGGACAACGGCAACTGGACCTGGCGTTACGACGCCATCCGGGTCTTCCCGGACTTCAGCACATTGTGGGACGACGTCGACGCCCTGGCCGCACCCGTGACGCTTGTCCGCGGCGGCTGGTCGGGGTTTGTCAATGAGGAAGATGTCGCCGAACTCGGTAGGCGCGCAAGGCATTTCCGCGGCGCACACGTCGTCGAGAACTCCGGCCACTCGGTGCAGAGTGATCAGCCGCGCGCCCTGATCGATCTGGTACGAACGGTGATCGACGGGCGCTGACGCCTACGGTGGTGAGTATGACCTCACCTGTGCTCCCCGACTTTCCGATCCGCATCGGTGTGCAGCTGCAGCCTCAGCATGCCCCGCAGTACAGCCAGATCCGCGATGCCGTTCGCCGGTGTGAGGATATCGGCGTAGACGTTGCGTTCAATTGGGACCACTTCTTCCCGCTCTACGGCGATCCCGACGGGGCCCATTTCGAGTGTTGGACCATGCTGGCGGCCTGGGCCGAGCAGACCTCACGCATTCAGATCGGCGCGTTGGTGACGTGCAACTCCTATCGCAACCCCGAACTGCTGGCTGACATGGCCCGGACCGTTGACCACATTTCCGGCGGCCGGCTCATCCTGGGCATCGGCTCGGGCTGGAAACAGAAAGACTACGACGAGTACGGCTACCAGTTCGGCACCGCCGGCAGCCGACTCGACGACCTTGCGGGCGCGCTCCCCCGCATCAAATCGCGGTTGGCCAAACTGAACCCGGCGCCGACCCGGGAGATCCCGGTGCTGATCGGCGGGGGCGGCGAACGCAAGACACTTCGTCTGGTCGCCGAGCACGCCGATGTGTGGCACAGCTTTGCCTCCGCCGAAGAATTCCCGGCGAAGTCGGCGGTGCTGGCTCAGCATTGCGAGGCGGTCGGACGGGACCCGGCCACCATCGAACGCTCGGCGTCGGCCGGCAGCGGGGCGAAGCTGATCGGCAACGCCGAAGCGCTGGCCGCCCTGGGCGTCACGCTGCTCACCGTCGGCTGCGACGGACCCCAATACGATCTGGCGGACGCCGCAGCGCTCTGCCGGTGGCGCGACAGTTCGACATAGGCGCAGCTTCATCTGCGAAACTTCTCAACCTACCCGCCCAGTCGTGAGAAACTTGCGCAGCTAAAGGCCGTCGGGTGGCTGAAAAGAGATGCAAAAAACTGATGCCTAAGAAGTACGGGATCAAAGAAAAAGACCAAGTGGTGACGCACCTGCTCAACTTGGTGCTGACCGGGAAACTGCACAGCGGCGACCGCGTCGACCGCAACGAGATTGCGCAGGATCTGGGCATCAGCCGAGTCCCCATCCAAGAGGCATTGGTCCAGCTCGAGCATGACGGCATAGTGTCGACGCGGTACCACCGCGGTGCTTTCGTCGAGCGGTTCGATGAATCGACTGTGCTAGAGCACCACGAGCTCGACGGTCTGCTCAACGGCATCGCCTCCGCCCGCGCGGCGACCAGCCCAACACCGCGCATCTTGGGCGAACTCGACTCGCTGATGCGCTCGATGCGCGCTGCCAAGGAGCCGCGCAACTTCGCCGAGATCGCCTGGGAGTACCGCCGGGTGGTCAACGACGAGTACGCCGGTCCGCGCCTACACGCCACCATCCGCGCATCTCAGAACCTCATCCCGCGCGTCTTCTTCATGACCTACCAGCACAGCCGCGATGACATGCTGCCGTTCTACGAGGAAGAACACGCTGCCATCCACCGCCGCGACCCGGAGGCCGCCCGGTCCGCCTGCATCGGCCGCTCGGCTGTGATGGCCAAGACGATGGTGGCCGAACTGTGCAGGCGCGGAGTGTTCAGCCCGCGCGAGGAGCCCGCGGACCAAGTGGCGGATCCGCTCCCCATACCCGCCGAGCCGGTGGTGACCCGCGAGCGGCCGTCGCTGGTGCTCTAACCCGACCCGTGCCACCGACTCGGCAAAGTTGTCAGGTGCGGGCCTGCAGGGCAGATATTCAGGACCGCCCACACTGAGCGGGGGTAACAGTTGCTCTTGCAGGTGCTGTGACCCGGCCTTTTCTCGGCCAGGCGCGCCCGTGCAGCGCATTGCCTCCACCTATGGGCGTGGCGGGTTAGACTGCCGTTTTATGGCGGACAGCGAACCCACACCCCCGGAGGTGTCGGAGCTGGCGGAGGGGCTGCACCGGTCGCTGTCCAAGCTTTCCACGATTCTGCGCCGCGGCGACCCGGCCGGCGGTGCGGTAGCCGGTGAGTTGACGCTGGCCCAGTTGTCGATCCTGATCACCCTGCTCGACCGCGGTCCGATCAGAATGACGGACCTCGCCGCCCACGAGCGGGTCCGCACCCCCACCACCACCGTGGCGATCCGCCGGCTGGAAAAGGTCGGTTTGGTGAAGCGGTCGCGCGACCCGTCGGACCTGCGTGCGGTGCTGGTCGACATCACCCCGCAGGGGCGGGCGGTGCACAACGAGTCGTTGGCCAATCGCCATGCCGCACTGGCGGCCATGCTCAGCCAACTACCCAAGTCCGACTTGGATATCCTGATGGAGGCCTCGGCGCCCCTGGCCCGGCTGGCCAGCGGTGAGCCGGCCGGCCCGGCAGCCGAGCCCGAAGAAGCGTGAACTTGTTTGCTGCCAACATGATCGGTAACTACTGACGGCATGCCCACCGCACTCATCACCGGCGCCAGTGGCGGTATCGGTGCTGCGATCGCGACGGCACTGGCACCCACCCACACCCTGTTGCTGGCCGGCCGCCCGTCGGCGCGCCTGGACAGCGTCGCCGAAGGGTTGGGCGCCACCACCTTCCCGCTGGACCTGACCGACACCGATTCCATCGAAGCCAGTTGTGAAGTCATCGACGAGCTCGACGTGCTAGTGCACAACGCCGGGGTGTCCATTCCCGGACGGGTCGAGGAGTCGCACGTGGACGAATGGCGCGCTACCTTCAGCGTGAATGTCTTTGGTGCTGTTGCGCTTACGCTGACCCTGCTGCCGGCGCTGCGCCAGGCCCGGGGTCGGGTGGTGTTCATCAACTCCGGTTCGGGCCGCAACGTCTCGCCGGGCATGGCCTCGTATTCGGCGAGCAAGTTCGCGCTGCGCGCCTTCGCCGACTCGCTGCGCAGTGATGAGCCGGCACTGCTCGTGACGTCGGTGCATCCCGGCCGGGTGGACACCGACATGCAGCGAGAACTGGTCGCCTACGAGGGCGGCGAGTACGCCCCGGCGCGGTTCCTGCGGCCCGAGACGGTCGCCGGGGTGGTCGCCAGCGTGGTCGCCACTCCCCGCGACGGTCACGTGCATGAGGTGGTTATTCGCCCCCGCTGATTGGTCACACGACCAGATTCACCATCCGGCCGGGCACCACGATCACCTTGCGCGGGGTGGACCCCGCGAGAAATGCCTGGACCTTCTCGTCGGCCAACGCCGCCGCCTGCACCGCGTCGGTGTCCGCGTCGGACGCCACCAGTACCCGGCCCCGCACCTTGCCGTTCACCTGCACCGGGTACTCGACGGTGTCGTCCACCAGGTAGGAGGGGTCGGCCACGGGGAAGGGGCCGTGCGCCAACGAGGTGTTGTGGCCCAGCCGCAGCCACAGTTCCTCGGCCAGGTGCGGGGCCAACGGTGCCAGCATCAGCACCAGCGGTTCGACGGCCGCGCGCGGGACGCCGTCGCGGTATTGCTTGGTGAGGTGGTTGGTGTACTCGATCAACTTGGCGGCGGCAGTGTTGTTTCGCAGTCCGGCATAGTCGTCGGATACGCCGGCGATGGTGCGATGAAGCGCTCGCAATGTGTCGGCGCCCGGTTCGGCATCGACCGCCCGGATCTCGCCGCTGTCCTCGTCGATCACCAGACGCCACACCCGTTGCAGAAACCGGTGCGCGCCGACGACATCTTTGGTCGCCCACGGCCGGGACGCCTCCAGCGGGCCCATCGACATCTCGTATACCCGCAACGTGTCGGCACCGTAGTCGTCGCAGATCTCATCCGGTGAAATCGAGTTCTTCAGGCTCTTGCCGATTTTGCCGAATTCCTGAAAGACCTCGATCTCACCGTCGGGCCCGGGGTAGAAGAAGCCGCCGTCCCGCTCGATCACGTCCTCGGCGGGCACATACGCTCCGCGCTTGTCGGTGTAGGCGTAGGCCTGGATGTAGCCCTGGTTGACCAGCCGTCGATACGGCTCCCGGGAGCTGACGTCGCCCAGGTCGTACAGGACCTTGTGCCAGAACCGGGAATACAGCAGGTGCAGGACCGCGTGCTCGGCACCGCCGACGTACAGGTCGACACCGCCCGGGTCGTCCGGGCCGTGTTCGGCCGGCCGCGGACCCATCCAATAGGCCTCGTTTTCCCTGGCGCAGAACCGCTCCGCGTTGTGCGGGTCGGTGTAACGCAGCTCGTACCATGAGCTGCCGGCCCATTGCGGCATCACATTGGTGTCGCGGGTGTAGGGCTTGAGGCCATCTCCGAGATCCAACTCGACGTGCACCCATTCGGTCGCCTTCGCCAGCGGTGGTGACGGCTCGCTGTCGGAGTCGTCAGGATCGAACAACACCGGCGAATAGTCCGGCACGTCGGGCAATTCCACGGGCAACGCCGCCTCGTCGATCGCGTGGGCACGCCCGTCGGCGCCGTACACAATCGGAAAGGGCTCGCCCCAGTACCGCTGACGCGCGAAAAGCCAGTCCCGCAGCTTGAACTGGATGCGGGCCCGGCCCCGGCCCTGCGATTCCAGCCGTTCGATCATGGCCTGCTTCGCGTCGGCCACGGTCTTGCCGTCCAAAAAGCCGGAGTTGACCAGCACGCCGTCACCGGCATGTGCGGCTTGCGAAATATCGCCGCCGGCAATGACTTCGACGATCGGCAGGCCGAACTGCCGGGCGAAGTCCCAGTCGCGCTGGTCGTGACCCGGCACCGCCATGATCGCGCCCGTGCCGTAACCGGACAGCACGTAGTCGGCGATGAAGATCGGTACCGGTTCGCCGTTGGCCGGGTTGGTGGCATAGCTGCCCAGGAACACGCCGGTCTTGTCTCTGCTTTCCTGGCGTTCGAGGTCAGACTTGGCCGCGATGGCGCGCCGGTATGCGGCCACCGCCGCGGCGGGGGTGGCGTCGCCGTACGTCCAGTGCACGGAAGTCCCGTCGGGCCAGTCGGCGGCCACCAACTCATCGACCAGCTCGTGCTCGGGGGCCAGCACCAGATAGGTGGCGCCGAAAAGTGTGTCGGGCCGGGTGGTGAATACCTCGATATCGGCTTTCGCGGTGGCGAACAGTGCCGTGGCACCGGTCGAACGTCCGATCCAATTGCGCTGCATGGTCTTGACCTGATCCGGCCAGTCCAGGCTGTCGAGGTCGTCGAGCAAGCGGTCGGAGTACGCGGTGATCCTCATCATCCACTGGCGCAAGCGTTTTCGAAACACCGGGAAGTTGCCGCGTTCGCTGCGGCCGTCACCCGTAACCTCCTCGTTGGCCAGCACCGTGCCCAGACCGGGACACCAGTTCACCATCGAATCGGCGCGGTACACCAGCCGATAGCCGTCGATCACGTCGGCCCGCTCCCCCGCCGACAACGCCGCCCACTGCCTACCGTCGTCGAGAGCCCTTGCACCCGAATCGAACTCGGAAATCAGCTCCGATATCGGGCGAGCCTTTTTCTTGGCGGTGTCAAACCAGGCGTTGTAGATCTGCAGGAAGATCCACTGCGTCCACTTGTAGAACTCGACGTCGGTGGTGGAGAAACTGCGACGGCTGTCGTGGGCGAGCCCGAGCCGGGCCAGCTGGCGCCGGAAGTTGACCACGTTGGCCTCGGTCCTGGTGCGCGGGTGGGTGCCGGTCTGCACCGCATACTGCTCGGCGGGCAGTCCGAAGGAGTCGAATCCCAACGCGTGCAACACATTACGGCCGGTCATCCGATAGTAGCGGGCGTAGACGTCGGTGGCGATATAGCCCAGCGGGTGACCGACGTGCAACCCCTCCCCCGACGGGTAGGGGAACATGTCCTGCACGAAAAGCTTGTCCCGGGGTACGGCTGAGCCGTCCGCAGGCGCCAACGAGCCGACCGGGTTGGGCACGTTGAACGTTCCCAGCCGAGTCCAGTTGTCCTGCCAGGCGCGTTCCAGCCCGGCGGCGAGCCCGGCGGTATAGCGGTACCGCGGCGCGTCAGCGTCGGGTGCAGCGGTCGGCGATTCTGTCACGCCCAACAGGGTATAAGGACGCTTCTGGAAGAGGCCGCGCCGAGCCCGCCGGGCACGGGTTGGTCTCGGTTCCGTTGCACGCCGATCAGAGGTTCATCCCAGCTCTATTTCGGGCATGGTCGATGCCGCTGAGCAGTGGTTACATTCAGCCTCGATGGTGGGTTGCACAAGTTCATCAGCGCCCCAGCTATTCCGGAGGGACCGATCGAGATGATGCAGATCGCGCGCAGCTGGCGGACACTCGTGGGTGGCGTCGCCGCCGGATGTGTCTGCTTCGGGGTCGGCGTCGGGACTGCTTCGGCCGAACCCCTGGTCCCTCAGCCGGCGCAACCCGGCCCCGTGCCGATGCAGCCGGCCACCCAGCCGGGGCAGAGCTCAACGGTGTTTCCGGGCGGCGTCAACAGCAACCGGTTTGCCCCTCCCCCGGCGCAAGCGCCGGGCCAGCTGCCGCTGCAGGTGCCCGGTCCGGTAGCCGCGCCCATTCCGGCGGTGGCCCCCGCGGCCGTTCCGGCCACCGGTCCGGCGCCCGCCGTTGCCGCTCCGCAGCCGCCGGCGGTCACTCCCGCCACCACGGGAACGCTGCGCGAGTACCTCGAGGGCAAGGGCGTCAAACTCGAGGCGCAACGCCCACTGGGTTTCAAGGCCCTCGACATCACCGTGCCGATGCCCCCGCGCTGGACCCAGGTGCCTGACCCCAACGTGCCCGACGCGTTCGTGGTGATCGCAGACCGTGTCGGCGGCAACAGCGTCTACACGTCGAATGCGCAGGTCGTCGTCTACAAGCTGGTCGGGGACTTCGACCCCGCGGAGGCGATCACCCACGGCTTCGTCGACAGCCAGCGGCTGCTCGCCTGGCAGACCACCAACGCCTCGCTGGCCAGCCTCGGGTCGTTCCCGTCGTCGGTGATCGAGGGCACCTACCGCGAGAACGACATGACGCTCAACACCTCGCGACGCCATGTCCTGGCAAATTCCGGCTCCGACAAGTTCCTGGTCTCGCTGTCGGTGACGACCGCCGCCACGCAGGCGGTCGCCGACGCGCCGGCCACCGACGCGATCGTCAGCGGCTTCCGGGTGTCCACACCCGGTGTCGGCGGGCCGGCTCCGGCCGGGGCCGGGGCGCCGACCGCAGCACCAGCGCCCGCCGCGCCCGCGCCGCAGGGACCCGCCCGGCCCGCCGCACCTGCTGCGCCCCAGGCATCAACCCCACCGGCTGCGCCGGCCACTCCCCCGGCGCCGCGGGCCGTCCCCGCGCCCGGGCAGCCTGCCTCGGTGCCGCCCCTTCTCACCCTCACCCCGGCCCCCGGGCACTGATCGGCTGGTGGGAGGCCGGCGCGCGGAAACAGCGGCGGACTCGTATGGTTAGCGCATGCTTATCGCGGGCGTGGTGTCCTTGTGTGCGGCGGTAGCGTCGGCCGCATTCGGTATCTGGTCTCTGTCTCATGCGCCCACCACTGACGCCATGCAGTTGGCACTGCGCTCGATGGCGCCCACCCAGTTCGCTGCCGCGGTGATGCTGGCCGCCGGGGGAGTGGTGGCGCTGGCGGCATCGCCGCACACCGCGGTGGTGGTGGTAATCGTCTGCATCGCAGGCGCGCTCGGCACCCTGGCCACCGGCTCGTTACAGAGCGCCAAATATGCGCTGCGCCGCGAGGTAGCAACCGCCGATCAGCCCGGGTGTGCCGGCAGCTGCGGGGCCTGCACGCGGTCCTGCCACTGAGGGCGGATCGCCGTCGACCGTGGCGTACCGGGACTAGTTCCGGCTCAGGTCGATCGGGTGCGTGGCCAGCAGCGAAAGCGGCAACGGCTGGCGGCGCAACACCTGCCCCCACAGGTCCGCCCGCGGCGGCGCCAGTACGTCAGATGGCAACGCCGACAGGACAATCCAGTCGTCCCGCTCGATTTCGCCTTCGAGTTGCCCGATAGTCCAGCCGGAGTATCCGGCGAAGATCCGCACGCCTTCCACCGCGGGTGCGATCAGATCCGGGTCGGCATCCAGGTCGACCATCACCATGCGGCCCGCGACATGCCGTAACCCCGGCACTCCGTCGGGTTCGGCACCGACCCGCAACACCGCCAGACACAGCGCCGCGTCCCGCTTGACCGGCCCGCCGATGAACATCGTCTTGGGCTTGGCCGCCAGCTTCGCCCACTGCGGCAACACGTTGTAGACGGCCGTCTCGCTGGACCGGTTCAGCACCACGCCGAGCGTTCCGCCCTCGTTGTGTTCGACGATGTAGATGACGCTGCGCCGAAAGGTCGGCTCCAGTAGATCGGTGTTGGCCAGCAACAAGGTACCCGCCCGAACTCGCTGGGCGGCGGGTGCGAAGTTGTCCTCGGGATCTTCGTGCTGCGCCACTATCACATCATGGCACCCGATGCCCGATCGCCGGTGCAAACAGCCGCGCCCGGGGGAAGATTTGTACTGTGATTGGGACGGCGCAGCGCCGACCCGACATTGCCTGTGCCGATCGTGGAAGTGGGTTCAGTGATTCTCACCCGGATGCAGGCGAGCGCACCCGTCGAACTGTGGCGGTCGGTGCGCGCCCTGCCCGACTTCTGGCGACTTCTGCAGCTGCGCATGGCGAGTCAGTTCGGCGACGGTCTGTTCCAGGCGGGCCTGGCGGGAGCACTGCTGTTCAACCCGGACCGGGCCGCCGATCCGATGGCGATCGCACGGGCGTTCGCCGTGTTGTTCCTCCCGTACTCGCTGCTCGGGCCGTTCGCCGGCGCCCTGATGGACCGGTGGGATCGGCGGCTGGTGCTGGTCGGGGCGAACATCGCGCGGCTGTGCTTCATCATCGCGATCGGCACGATTCTGGCGGTCGGTGCCGGCGATTGGGTGCTGTTGTTCGCCGCGCTGCTCGCCAACGGTTTGGCGCGTTTCGTGGCATCCGGTCTGTCGGCTTCGCTGCCGCACGTCGTGCCGCGGCCGCAGGTCGTCACGATGAACTCGGTGGCCGCCGCATCCGGGGCCGCCTCGGCCTTTCTGGGTGCCAACTTCATGCTGGTGCCGCGCTGGCTGGGCGGCGCCGGCGATCATGGCGCGGCGGCGGTCATCTTCACCGCCCTGGTCCCCGTAGCGCTGGCACTGCTGCTGTCGGTCCGGTTCGCCCCGCGGGTACTCGGCCCGGACGACACCAAGCGGGCGATCCACGGCTCGGCCGTGTACGCCGTGATCACCGGTTGGCTGCACGGGGTTAGGACGGTCGTTCAACTCCCGTCGGTGGCCGCGGCCCTGTCCGGGCTGGCCGCCCACCGGATGGTCGTCGGGATCAATTCGCTGTTGATCCTGCTGCTGGTACACCACATGACCAATGCCGACGTCGACGGTTTGGGCACCGCTCTGGTGTTCTTCGCCGCGACCGGCCTGGGAGCTTTCCTGGCCAACGTGCTGACCCCGGTGCTGATCCGACGCTGGGGCCGTCACGCCACGGCGAACGGTGCGTTGGTGGCGGCGGCCGTGATTCAGACCGCAGCGGCCGGGCTGTTCCTACCGGTGATGGTGGTGTGCGGTTTCCTGCTGGGCGTCGCCGGCCAGGTGGTGAAACTTTGCGCCGACTCGGCAATGCAGATCGACGTCGACGACGCGTTGCGCGGACATGTCTTCGCGGTCCAGGATGCGCTGTTCTGGGTCTCCTTCATCGCCGCGGTCACCGTCGCGGCCGCCTTCGTTCCCGACGACGGACGCGCACCGATGTTTGTGGTGTTCGGTTCGGTGATCTATCTGATCGGACTGCTGGTGCATAGCCTGGTCGGCCGTCGGGCCAAGACCGCGAGCGGGTAGGAGGTACTTCAGATGGCCGGTTGCGCTGCGTTCGTCGCCGATCTGCAAGCCGAGAGCGACGACCTCGACGCACTGGTGGCCCCGCTGGCCGCGAAAGACTGGGCCATCATGACACCCGCGCCGGGCTGGACCATCGCGCACCAGATCGGGCACCTGCTGTGGACCGACAGAGTCTCGCTGCTCTCGGTCACCGACGAGGCCGCGTTCGGCGCAGCGCTGGGCGCAGCCGCCGCCGATCCGGCCGGGTTCGTCGATGCGGGCGCCGAAGAACTGGCCGCAATGCCCCCGGCCACGCTGCTTGCCGACTGGCGCAGCACTCGTCGCCGGTTGCACGAGGCGCTGCTCGCGGTGTCCGACGGCCGCAAGTTGCCCTGGTTCGGGCCGCCGATGAGCGCGTCGTCGATGGCCACCGCGCGGCTCATGGAGACCTGGGCCCACGGCCTGGATGTGGCTGACGCGCTCGGTGTCACCCGGGCGCCGACAGCCCGGCTGCGTTCGGTCGCGCACATCGGCGTGCGGGCCCGCGACTACGCCTTCGTCGTAAACAACCTGACGCCGCCGAGTGAACCGTTCTATGTCGAGTTGCGTGGTCCCGGCGGCGACACCTGGTCGTGGGGACCGCCGGAAGCGGCGCAGCGCGTCACCGGTTCGGCGGAGCATTTCTGTTTCCTGGTGACCCAGCGCCGGCCGCGGCATGCGTTGGATGTGACGGCGGTGGGGGAGGACGCGCAACGCTGGCTGCAGATCGCGCAGGCCTTCGCGGGACCGCCCGGGGCCGGGCGTTCGTGAGCCCAGCGCCTTGCCGACTGTGAAGCGGTTTGCTAGCGAGGTTCGCGGTAATCGCGTTCGTCGACGACGACGCGTGCCCGCGTCACCTCGCCCTTCTCGGCCTCGCCGCCGCCTCGCGCCAGCATGCCGCCGGGCGCCATCGGAACCGGGGCGCCGCCGGTGGCGACGGTGGGCCCACGCACCTCCGCGGCGTTGAGCACTCCGGCCCGCAGGCTCGTCGGCTTGCCGCCGACTTCGGGTTCGAAACTGCTGGTGGGCCGGGTGTAACTGGTGAGCCCGGCGCCGGGCAAGCCGCCGGCGGCAGCCACGCCGCCGCCCGCCGAGCCCCCGCCGCCCGCGGCGATCCCGGCAGACTCGGCGACGACCGCCGCATTCGGCGCGCCCGCGGACGGGAACATTCCACCGAACGCCTGCATCATGCCTTGCGGCATGCTGGTGACACTCTGCATGGCCTGCATCGGCGCCTGCACCATCGCCTTGAGCGGCTCGGTGGCGCCGGACACCATCTGCATCGGTTCCTGCATGAACGAACTCAGCTGACCGGTCGACTCGGCGGGCGACGCCGCGCCCCGGCCCGCGCTCTGCGCGGCCTGACCCGACGCCTGTACCGCGTTGTGCATTCCGGTCTGCGCCGCGGCCTGCGCCACCGCTTGTGCCGCTGTTGCCGGTGCGGCCGGCGAAGCACCCATCGGCGCGACGGGTGGAGGCACGGTGAGCGCTGCGATCAGCGCGCTCAACGCACCGGAGTACGCCCAGCCCACCCCGGAGTTGTGCGGCCAGTGCTCGCCGAAATACTCCGAGTCCCGCTCGACGATCCCGGGCGTGTTCTGGCCGAACCAATTGGTGGTGTTCAAGACGGTCCACTCGTCGCGGTTGGTCTGCGAGACCACCGACGGGATGACGGCAGACCGCGCCAGCATGAATGCCTCGACGGCGGCCTGCGTGACGTTGATCTTCTCGGCGGTCCAACCCACCAATGTCTGCAGCCCGGCGTTGAGCCCCGTCGCGGCGACCGCCGAGGCGACCGAACCGACTCCCTGCCACTGCGCCTGGGTGACCAGAGTGTTGACCGAGGAGAGACCCGCCGACAGTTCGTTGTTGGCGGTCTCGGTGACCCACACGGCATTGTTGGCGATCACCGAGGCGGGGGAGCCGGCCTCGAAAATCGCCGCAACGACTTCGGGTGGACCTGTCCAGCGGGGATCCGGCATGGGCGTCCTACAGTCCGACGGCGCCCGCGTTGGCGGCCTCCGCCGCGACGGTGGCGGCCGACGACAAGCCTTGGGCACCCGAGAAGACGGCGCGCTGCCCGACGTGCTCAGCGGCGGTGCCCAGGTAGGCGGCGCCGGCCGCGTTAAGCGCCGCCGCGAACTCGATGGAGTCGGCGTCGGACGCCATCGGCATCACCGCGGTGAGCGCGGCCGCACCGGCCGCCGTGGTGGCGGCCATCTCCTCGCTGATCCCCGCCTCGGCAGCCGCCGACAAGTCGACAGCGCCCGGCACCATGCCGAAGAATCCGCCCATTGCCACCTCCCGAGTCATTCCGCCGAACAGCGCCGGCGGCAAGTTGCGCTGAGTCTAAGTTCACGCCCGGCGCCTGTCGATTCACGTTTGCGGCTCTGCTACCAGCACTCCTTCGATCACGCCGTCGCTGGTGACCAACAAACCCCGCCCCGGCGGCAGTTGCTGAGCGCTGGTCCGGCCGAACACCTTGACCGCCGCCGGATCGTTGTCCATGAACAGAGTCGGAGCCCGCGAGCCCGTCATCTTCTGCAGGAACGGGTTGGTCACCGACACACCTGCCCAGTTCCCGGGCAGGCGCGACGCGATGACGTGCAGGCCGATCTCGCGGCTGCGCTCGATCAGCCCCCACAGCGGCGCCGTCGCCGCGTTCTTGCCGAGCACCCCGTGTGGTCGCAGTTCCTGCTCGTCGTCGATCAGGACGAAATGATGCGGGCCGTCCCAGCTGCGGCGGTTGAGCAACTCCGCCTGGCTCAGTCCGGACGGTGGCAGCCGGTCGCGCAGCAACTGCGCCAATTCGGCGATCGTCGCGTCGATGTCGTCGGCGGTGTACGCGTACGCCCGCACATGGTCCCCCTGGATCCTGCCGATCAACGACGTCTTCGGGTCGATGATGGTGATCTTGGCCTGCTCTGTTGTGCACCGGGCCACGATCATCTGCCCCAGCACGGCCAACGTTGTTGTCTTCCCACATGCTTGCCGGCCGACCACCAGCATGTTCGGCACCAGTCGGGTGGGCAGCGCCGCGGGCTGCAGCGCGGTTTCGCCTATTCCGAACGGGATGGTCAACGGCTCGGCGTGCCCGGCGGTGGCGGCGAAGGCCTCAGCCACCTCGCCGAGCGGAATCCGCTGGGGCAGCCGCGCCAGGCTCTCCACCCGGCCGGCGCCGGTCAGCGCCGCGATGAGCGCACCGACCTCGCGCGTCGACACCCGTTCACCGTCGGGTCCGACCACCTCCGGCACTCCCACCAGCAACTCGAAGCCGTCGCGGGTCAGGCCGAACCCGGGGCGGTCCAAGGTGTTGCGGGCAGCCTTCTTGCGCTCGAATCCCTCGCCCATCTGCGTTTCATCGGGATTGCTCAGCCGCAGCTGGACGCGGGCGTTGGAAACGTTGACCAATTGCTGCTTCTGTCCGATCAGCCACGCCGTCGCCGTGGTCATGACGTGTACACCATACGAAAGGCCCTGGCGGGCAATGGCGATGGCTCGTTCGCCGATGGCAGCGTCTTTGTCGTAGAGATCGCTGAAGTTGTCGATGACGAGGAAGACGTCACCGAATTTGTCTCCCGGATCGGTATTCCCGGCGGCGCCGTCCGGGCCGAACCGCCGTTCCCGGAACTCGGAGATGTCGATCTGATACGTCTTGAAGGCGGCCTCGCGGGCCAGTATCAGGCCCTCGATGGAAGCGATGGTCCGCGACACGCCTTCGCGGTCGGTCGGGCTGACCACCGAAGCCACATGCGGCAGCTCTTCCACCGGGTAGAGCGACGCCCCGACGCAGAAGAACGTCACCCGCTCCGGTCGGTACATCAGCGCGGCGGATGTCATCAGCGTCATCAACGTGGTGGACTTACCCCGCTGGGCGGTGGCGACCACCATGACGTTGTCCATTTCGGCGTTGATCGCATGGACACGCTGGTCGTGTTCTTCCGGGATGTCGACGATGCCCAACGGGAACATCAGGCCAGGATTGTGCCCGTAGTCGACGTGCCACGGCCGACCACGCCACCGAGCCACCAGCGCATCGACGGGTTCGCTGACTTCCAAAGGCGGGAGCCAGATTTGATGCGGCGGACGGGCAGGGTGTGAGACGAGAGACTCCCGAACGACGTCGACGAGCTTTTTCTTGCGGAAGCCGTCGGAGTGGAAGAGGAACTCGTCGGGTTCTTCCGGGGCATCAGCGACCGCCAATGCCGCACTGTCGGACTCGCTGAGGGGTTGGTAGTCCGAGGTGTACGCGCGCGGCCGCGAAAAGCTCATGGCCACTGTCTTGTTCACGTTGGACGTCGTCTTGGGCACCACGAAGGGAGCCGACACATAGAAGCACCTGAACTGCTCGAGGTCGCGGGGACCCACTTTGAGCAGGGCGTAGCCGTTCTCCTGTGACGGCAGATGCAGAGCGGCATCGCTACCGATGACGTCGCGAGAGTCCTCTGCGGTCTCGGCGCGCAGTGCCACCCGAAAAGCGATGTTGCTCTTGGCTTTACTCAGGGACGACAGGTCCAGCCGCTGTCCCCCGAGGGTGAAGAAGACGTTGCAGCCGCGGCCCTCCTGCCCGATATGGATCACCAGGTCGATCCACTCGGGATGGTGGATGAACAACTCGAGATATTCGTCGATGATCACCAGCAGGATGGGGATAGGCTCCAGATCTCTTCCGGCCAGCCGCATTTCCTCATACTCGTTGGCATCGCGGGCCCCGGCATCCTTCAACAGACGGTACCGGCGCGCGATCTCGCCGTTGATGGCCTTGCGCATCCGCTCGGCCAGGTGGCGATCGTCTTTGCCCAGGTTCGACAGTGATCCTGCGACATGCGGAAACCCCTGCAGGTCCTGTGCGGCCGACTCGAACTTCATGTCGACGAAGATCACGATGAACGTCTCCGGTGAATGCGTCAAAGCGATTCCGCTGCAAAGTGACAAAAAGTACTCCGACTTGCCGGACCCAGAGGTCCCGATCACGACGGAGTGAAAGCCGTAGCCACCGAAGTCCTTGGCGCGCAGGATCACATACTGCAGATCGCCGCCCTGCCGGACACCCACGGGTACCATCGCCCACTTGGGGTCGCCGCGCCCCCGACTCTCCGCCCAGAGCCGGTCGACGTCGAGTTCACGCGGGTCGGTGATCCCCAGCGCCCGCAGCAGTTCGCCGGCCTGACTGTCGGTTTCGGACAGGTCGCCGGCGCTCATCGGTGACCATCGGGCCAGCGCGCGCGCGTATCTGTTAGCCGTGCTCTCGGCCAGCGTGTCCGCGACGGCGTAGTAGGTGTTGCGGTGCATGAGCCGGCCCTCGCGCAGGGCGAAGCGCTGGCTGTCGTCGGCGAAGCCGACGCCGACACCGGCGCGAGTAGCCAACCGCAGCACGGTGATTCCCGACATGCCCTTCTGACCGGTCACACCTTCCCACTGCTCCGGGGTGCCCACGTTGTCATCCACGATCACCCAGTGCGGTCCTGACGCCGACGTGGCGGTCGCTTCCATTGGCGACGGCATGGACGTCGGACTCGCCGCCACGGGCGGCGACCACGGCCCGCGACCCTTGCGGTGCAACTCGGCATCGAGCGCCTCTTCCAGCTCGGTGGGGGAGGCGAACACCAGCCGGCGGAGTCCGCATGCGTCGAACATCTCGTCATGCTGGTTGTGGGGCAACCAGACCAGCCACTGCCACTGCTGGGGATGGCGGGTGACCACCATGAGCTTGAGATCGTCCGGGCTGTGGTAGACCGCGAGTGAGCACAGCAGCGCGCGCACCATCGCGTGCAATTCGCTCAAATCCTCTGCGATGAAGCTGAAGCCGGGCTTGGACCGCAGGCTCAGCACCTTGCCGATGCCGCGAATCTTGCTCTGCTCGAGGATGAAATCCCTGAGCGCACCCCCGGTTACCGGCTCGAGCTCCTCGCCAACGGGCACGTCGGGCCACTGCAGGGAAACAGCCGATTCGCCGGCCTGCTGAACGCCGATACCCAGTCGGACATCGAGGAAGTCGGGATCGGTAGGGCGGCGCTCCCACATCCGTGGGCCGCCGATGACCGTACTGAGTTGCTGAGGGTCGGCGTGCACGAACAGCTGGCTGCGGCGCTGCTCCCGGGCGGCACGCTGCACCTCCTCGCGATCGTCGTCGAGCTGGCGCAGGTAGCTACGTCGCTGCTTTTCCATCTCGCCCCAGCTGATCCGGCGTCCCCGCCCGAACCGTCCACCGAACATCAGCGCACCGAAACCGACCAGGCCGATCATCGGAAAGAACCCCGACTGCAAGGACCTGACCCCGGATGCATACATCACCACCAGAGTTCCGACGATCCCCACCAGCAGTGCCGGCAGGGCGATCATCAGCAGGAGGTTGCGCGGCTCACGCTCGGGCAGCGCCAACGGCGCCGCCACCGCCACCCGCACCGGAGGCACGGTGGGCGGCGGGGTGCGCCTGGGACGGACGAAGCCTCGTTTGGACACGACTAACCCCCACTCGAGTCGGGAACGGGCGCCAGCAGACCCCCGGCCGATATCGCGTCCCGGGAAACGAGGGCCGCGTCGCGACTGATGGCCGGTCCGGGGGCGAAGGTGCGTACCAGCGGCCAAGGCGCTTGCACGGCCAGGCGCGGATCCAGTCCCAGCGCCTGCAGCGTCCGCGGATCCGACTGAATCCCGTACCGAACACCCTGCGGCGAAACCCAATACAGACTTTCGCGGCTGCCGGAGGTGACGACGCCACTGGTCGTGGCAACGAAGTTCGCCGCACCCGGCAGGATCAATGTCTGGTTGGCCTCCGTCGAGTCGGGGTTGCGGTCGTCGCGCACCAGATGCACCAGTCGGGCATCCATGCTGACCGGAACCGGCAGGCCCCGGCCGGAGACGATGGCGATTCTGGCCTGCGGGTCGCCGGCCTGTTTCGCCCACCCCACGCAGGTCACCGGATTAGCCGTGGTGTCAACGAAATCCAGCTTCCCCACCGGGTAGTAGTCGACGTCGAGCACGTCGACAACCGGGATGTGGATCAGCTTGTCCGGAGCCACCAGGATGGGTGCGGTCTCTCCCTGAGAATTGCCGGTACGCAACAGGTCCGCGACGAAGCCGGTGATCTTCTGCACCCCGCCGGTCAGCAGGACGTAAAAGCCGTTGACCGCGCCGCCGGCGTCGCGCGATTCCAGCACGCTGCCGACCTTGGCTCCGGGCAGCCACCGCGACGGCGTGCCGGATTCCGGAATGACCGGAGACACCAGAGGTTCGGTAGCGGGCATGGCGTCGAACAGGGCATTGGAGATTTCGATCGGATAGGTCACTCCCAGGTCCAGGCCGAGATTGAACGTGACCGACCGGTCGCCCGGGTCGATACGGGAGCGTTGCCCGCCCCAGACCACGTAGGTCGCATCCTTGTGGGTGACCAGGACGGCCTGCTTCGGGCTCATCACAGCAGCTCTGTCCAGCGGGGTGAGCGCCCCCGCGATCGCGGTGACCACCGGCGGCGTGCCACTGCCCCGGTTCGATCCGCCGACCGGTGCGGTGTCGCACACCGCCCAGGCCGACTCGGCTCCGGCCGTGACCGGCAGGCTGTCCGGCACGCCGGGGATCCCGATCATCGGGCCGGTCGGGTACTTGGCGATCTCACTGGCCGTCACCCAGGTGGGCGCGGTCGCATTCCCGACGACCAACCGTGCCGAAGTCAGGTTCAGCGCGGGGTAGAGGCGGCCGTCGACTTTGGCGTAGATCGCTCCGGTGTCCCGGTTGCCGACGACAGCGGAACCCGCCACCAACCCGGCCGGCTTCATCACGTGCAGCAGGGCCATCCAGCCGACGCCGATGAGGACAAGCACGATCGAGAGTGCCACCGCCGCCTGTTGTTTGCGGTCGTCATGCTTCATCCGGACGGAGAATCGGGTGATCGCGGCCCGCAGCCGGCGGTTGTAGAACAGATGCCCCGAATTCTGGTCGCGGTTGGACAAATTCAGTGGCACAGTGCATCTCCTTCCGGTGACCCGTACGGACCCGCTTCCGTACGCGTCACCCCTGCAGAGGGCCGCCGTACCGCGCCTGGTTCTCGGCTTCGGCCTCTTCCCGCAGCGCTGCGATCGCGAGGTTCAATCTGTCCGCCAGCTCGCCGGGTGCGTAGCCGGTCATCACGTCCGGATGCAACGTCAACTCGAGCAGGCGACCGTCCGAGTTCGCCACCGCGCGCACGTCTCCCAAGTCCACGCTGTAGGTGACGGTCTCAGCTTGGGCGACGAGTGCTTCCCACTTGTCGGCCGCCTCGCTCAGTTCACGAAGAACCGCTTCGACGAGGTCTGCATCGCTTCCGGCGCCTCGGTCGCTTGCTCCGCTGGAACGACCCGGCCCCGACACCATGACAGTATGTCGATGCCTCCCACCAGCGTCAATTCAAACTCAACCGGTGCTTTCCGGCTTGGTTCCGCCTCGATTTCCGGGTGGGGCGGCGTCCAGTTTCGTGAACCAGGCGAAGTGATAGTTCGCCGCAGCCGGGTCACCGGCCACGCGGCACTCGACGGCGGCCAGCAACATGCAGTTCAGCAGTTGCACCGGATCGACCTCGGGGTATCGTGCCAGAACCTGATACCGCGTGGTCTCCAGATGAACACGCAGCAGGTCGAGTTCCTGATCGACGATGTCGGCGCCGGATGCGGCCGCCTCGACCAACGTGTTCGCCAGACGTGGCAGGCCCTCGCGGCCATGCGTTGCCACCGTCAGCTCCCAATCCAGGTCTTCGACCTCGGGCAGCTCCATCGGTTGCCCGGGAGGCGCCACATCGGGGACCTCGCTCGGCCACCTCGCCGGATCTCCCGGTGTGTAGGTCACCGCCCGGGTCGTGGTGCCGAGCAAGTCCACCGCACGGCCGGTCCGACGTTGCGGCTCCAGTAGGCGCACGCCCTGCGGCACGGCGATACCCGGCGGAATCCAACCGTGTGCGAGGTCGGTGACCAGCACCGTCGTCTCGTCCGGGCGCTCACCGACCGCCCAGCTCAACCGCGGCTCCTGACGTGCCACGAAAACCAGCAACCGCTGCAGCCGGTCGGGATTGGCGCCGGGCGCCGGCACACCCTCGGCCGGTCGCTGCTCGACCCCGCCCGGTGTCGGTTCGCCGACGGGGGGCTCGTCGCGGACCGCGGGCATCACCTGCGTCTTGTCCATGTCCAGATGCCGTCGGTCCCGTACGGCGGGCAGCACCTGTGTCTTGTCCATATCTGCGGGCGGCGGCACATTGCGCCGCAGCTCCCGCAGTTGGCGCAGCGTCGACTCGACCCGGCGCACCGCCAGGTCGCGGGCCTCGTCGATCACCGCGGCCTCCGCCTCGCGCCGGACCGAATACTCCATTCCGGATCGGCTGATGGCGCGTAGATCGTCGTTCGCCGAGTCCGCGATTCGCTGCAGGTCGGTTCTGAGATACCCGGCGAGGGTTGCGGTTTCGGCGTCGTCCGGCGATAGTGCGGAAGGCCACAGCCCGCCGAGCACCCAGGGGGTGCAATCGAGCGGCGCGCTGAAGGTGGGCACCAAAAAGGAGTCTTGGGTCGCTCTGCGCAGCCGCTGGCGCGCGGATATCCGACCGAAGATCCCCACCGGTAAAGAGTAGCCGTCCACGCCGCGCAGCCGGCACGGCTTCTCGGGAGGGTGAATTGTGTGGCCGGCTGGGCGTGGGTAGCGTGTGCCCATGGCCGATTCCGCGCTGCAGCGGCAACTCGACGAGGTGCGTTCCCTGCTCAGCCGCGCGCGAGAATTGTTCGGCGACAATCCTATTGAGCCACCTAGCGATATCGCGCCGGACCCGGAGACCGCCCGGACCTGGTTGCTCTAGGCGGTCATCGGCCGCGGATGCAGCCGGTGCTCGAGCAACCGCTCGATCGCGACGTCGAGATCGGCGGGCGTCGGCACCTCCGCAGACGGGGTGTGTCCGGCGGCGACAATCTCGTCGCGCACTTCCAGCAGCGCCTTGAGGCAGGAGACGTCGGCGGTCAATAAGATGCCCTCGGCCAGGGTTTGCGCGTCCGTCTCCATCGCCGCTTCGCTGAGCGCGACACTGTGCAGGTAGCCCCCGCGACACGACCGCACCAGGATGTGGCCACTCGGGTGCACGGTGTCGAAGGCGGGATTCGCGTCAGTCATTGCGGTTCGTCGACTTCTGGGATGCAGGGACGGTCAACGGTCCACGATGCCGCCGAGTTTGTCAGCCGACTCTTGTTCGTGCTGCTCCCACAGGGCCGCTGAGGTGTGCAGGTTCTCGGCGATGGCGGCGTGGTCGTCGGCCTGTTGCTCATAGCATTGCCGCCTCAGCTCGAGAAGTTCGCGGCCCGCTTCGCGTAGTTCGCCGAAGATCGGTCCGAGGGAATCCAGGCTTTGCTGGATGGCGGCGTGCGCCGCGGGCAGGGTCCGCAGCTGGTTCGACGTGTGCTCATGATGGGCGGCGGCTTCCCGCAAGTGCGCCGGCACTACATGGACTCGATCGGCCATCCGCTGTCTCCTCTGTTGTGTGTCCGTGACGGCTGGTGGGTCAGGCCCCGGCCGAGGGCCGGGTGGGCGTCGGTGCGTCGCCGGCGGCCGGCGCCGTTGCCTGCGGCGTCGGGGGGTGCTCCCAGCCTAGAAAGCTGGGCCCGGCCACGGTCGAAATATGCTGAATCTGGCCGTCCAGCAGAGCCCTGCTGAGACCGAGCGCCAGGGCATGCCGGTCGGTGAACATCCCGATGTCGCCCGGCTGGACGTGGGACGGATCGACGGGACTGCTGACCGCGGTGCCTGGCGGCGGGATGGTCATGCCCTGCTGCGCAAACGCGTCCGCGATCGGCATGCCGCCCGCGGCGGCCTTGATCGCCGCCGCGAGTTGCGGGCTGGCCGCAGTGACCGTCTCGCCGGTGGGCAGCGTCACGGTCGTCGGACCCGCCGCCGGCGCTTCCGGTGGTGCCGAGTCCTGACGCTCGTCCTGCTGGTGGTCGTCATCGTGGCGTCCGCGTTCCCGCTTGTCGTCACCCGCGTCGCCGTCAACCGGGTCGTCGCCGAACAACCCGTCGGTCAGCGAACTCGGGTCGCGGCCGGTGCCACCGGCCGACAGGGTCGGCAGCGGGATTCCGGCCGGTGCGCCCAGGGCAGGCATCGCAGCACCGGTCGGGGATACGCCACCACCCCCGCTGGGTGCGGCCGTTGGCGGTGCTGCCGCTGTCGGCGCGGAGGCGGATGCGGCGGTGGGCAGCAGCCCCGGGTCGTCGGGCAACAGCGAGTCGAGCCGTGGATCGGCAGCAGCGGAAGGAACCGTCTGCCGGTCGGCGCTCTGCGCGCTCGGGGATGTCGGCAGCGGCAATGACCGGTGGTCGGTGGGCGTCGGTGACCCGTTGTTCGACGCGTTATACAGCGACGTCCAGGCGGCCATCAAAGCGGACTTCGACGTGTCGTCGAGACTCGCGGTGGCGACCACCTCGCGAATATCCCGCAGCTTGCCGATCAGCAAACGTTGGAAATCCCGCGCACCGGCCGGGGTGTCGAGATCCGACCGCGTCGCGACGGCCATCTCGATGTCCTGCTGGAGCCGGTTGAGCGCGTCGCGGCCTTGCACTGTGGTCAGGTGAGCGTTGAGTATCGCCGACACCACCTGCAGGTCCAGCTGAGCGGTCACGGAATTCTGATGTGCCAGAGCGGCTTCCGCGTCCGCAATGGCCTTCGCTGCGGCACCGTCGGCGCGGTCCGGCGGTGCCGGGGACGCCAGGGGGAACAGGTCTGGATGTTGCTGACGGATCTTGTTGAGAATGGCGGCGAGTTGCGGCGCCGGCGTTAGGGGCGATATCGCTGCGATCCGTTCGTCGGGCGTCAGCCCGGCCATCCATGCCAGCGGGTCGCCGGTGCGCTCCTGGATGATTCGCATCGTGTCCACGAGGTCCTGGTAGGTGGTCACGGCCCCTCCATGCCGCGCGACAGTACCCAAGCGCGGTCACCTGGACAATTCACTCTGTCGGGGGTGGGCAGTACTGCACACGCAGACCCTGCAGCACAGCGCCTTTCGCGCGACTCCAGTCGCGGGCAGCGGTAATGACGGCGGTGATCTCCCGCTGTTTGGCCACCAGGAACCGGTGAAACTCGCGCGCCCCCAACGGCGTATCGGCCGCGAGTTCACCCGCGCGGCCGATCTGGGCGGCGATCGCGTCGAGTCGGCGAACGCTGTCCCGCAGCACCTCGTGCGCGTCGACGAGCGTGTCCGTCAGCACCCGGTCGGCCTCGGTCGCGGCACGGTGCCTGACGGCCAGCGCGGCTTGACGGGCGGCGATCGCGGCTATCGATGATCCGGCTTGGTCCGACATGCTGCAACCTCTTCTACCAGGGCCGCCGGATTGCCACGTTGGCGCCCATCCGGCTGATCCGGACGGAGGCACCCGAATAGGGCGCTTCGACCACCAGGTTGTTCCCGATCGCCATCTGGACGTGACCGGCGTGCGGGAAGACGAGGTCGCCCGGACGGACTTGAGACCGCGGTATCGGGACTCCGTCGTTGATCTGTTGATAGGTGGTGCGGTCCAGGTGCACGCCGGCCTGCGCGTATGCCCACTGGACCAGGCCGGAGCAATCGAACTGGTCGGGGCCGGTGGCACCCCAGACGTAAGGGCGCCCGAGCCGGGAGAGCGCGGCGCGCACCGCGGCGCCGGCGCGGCCGTGCGCCGACGGGAGCCGGGCGCGATGGTGCGAGATCCGGTAGCGCAGCGCCCGCAACGCTGCCGCATGGTGTTGCGACCGGCGCCAGGCGGACAGTACGTGGGCCCGCTGCGCCCGCAACCGCGCCGCCCGTCGGCGCATGGCCTCACGCTGAGCCAGCGGAGTCGCCGGCATGACCGTTGCATCGGCACGGGCTTCGTCGAGGACGCCGCCGGTGAGCCCGCGCGCGACGGCCCGGTCGCGCTGTGCGCCGGCGATGATCGCCGCGACCGCCGAATCCGTATGTGCCGACGACGCCAGCACTACCCGGCTGCGGTTGGCAGCCCGCTGATAATGGCTCGGGCCTGCGACGGTGGGCGGCGCCTGACCCGCGTCGAGCGTCACCGGTGGGCTGGGTCCGGAGAAGAGTTGATGGGCGTGGCTCAGCGCCTCAAGCTCATTCACGATCGCGCCCGTCGGAGATAGGCTCGGTTCCCGGAACCGCGTCTGTGAACGCGCGCACTCGGGGGAGTGCTCCGGGCGCGATCACGCCCCTGTTGCGGATGTCCCACACCTCGTCGCAGCTCACACCGATCAGCGCGGCGATCACCGCGTCCGGCAGCGACGAATGGGCGCACGCCCGGTCGAATCTCGCGCTCAGGCTGGTCGGCATCCGGTTCAGCAGTCCGGTGCGGGTGGCTTCGAGCGCCTGCAGATGCTGCATGAGGCGGCCGGCCGAATCGGCGCCGGCATTCACCGCCACCCGCCACGAGCTGGCGGCGAGCATCTCCGCCTTCACACATTGTGCGATCACAGTCAGAATATACGTCTCGTATTCGTTTGACGCCTCCGCCGGCATCCGATCGATGAGCGAACGCAACGTTTCCAGCTGCGCCTCGGCGTATTCTTCGAGTACGTCGGTATCGCTATGGCGTTCGACAGTGACCGATTCGGGACTTCGGGCGGCCATTGGTGTCGGCGGTCTCACCGTGAGCAGGCGCGCGAGTTCGGCGTCCGGATCGGCCGCGACCAGCAGCCGCGAGTAGGTGCCCGGCGGCAGGCCCAGCCCTTCTTCGACCTTCTGAACAGTACTTTTGTGCGGTTTTCGGACGCCGCGTTCCAGGTAACTCAGCCCCATGATGCTCACGTCGGTGGCGGCGGCCAGGTCGGCGAGCGACCAGTCCCGCGATTCGCGGAGCGCACGGATGGCCGCGCCGGCCGACTCGCGGCTCACGGCGGGCTCCAGGCCATAGCGGAAATATTACACAGCGACCGCACCCTCACAGTGCATATCCGTTTTTGTCACCCTTCTCTTGTCCGTCGGCCCATTTTGTGTATACGCTTTCGCCTACGTTTCACGTGGCACAAGGAGGCTGACACATGGCAAACCCCTGCACATCCAACCCGGAACTGTGGTTCGGCTACCCCGATGACGACGGCGGTGACGGCGCCGCCAAGGCGCGCGTCTACGAACGGTCGGCCGCCGAGGCGAGGGTGCAATGCCTGCGCCGGTGCCCACTTGCACAACAACGCCTGTGCGCTGCGTACGCGATCAAACACCGCGAGGAATACGGCGTCTGGGCCGGCGTGAAGCTGCCCGGTGGTCAGTACCGGAAGCGCGAACAGCTCGCCCACGCCCACGAGCTGCTGCGGCGAATCGCCGCCGGGGAGATCAACGCCCGGGAACTGCCCGAGAACGCCGCCCTGCTGGCCCGTCGGGAAAAAGACGGAAATACCACCGAGGCCACCGCCGGCGCGGTCGTCCTACACCTTCCCGCTGCGCACTCGGGTCCCCGCTCGGCAGCCTGACGTCCGGCCTCGCAAGTTGAGCGGATAGGGGGACCACACCCGGGGTATACGGCGCTCGACAGTGGCCCCGCCCGGGCCGAGGCAACTGAGCAGAGGCGCATCATGACCTTCGACCTGACCCCCACGGCGGCACAGCACGACCTGGCCCGGCGAACCCAACAGTTCGCCGAGGAGGTGATCCGCCCGGTCGCCCTGGAATACGATCAGCGCCAAGAGTTTCCGTGGCCGGTGCTGGAGGAGGCCGCCCAGCGCGGCTTCTACAGCCCGCTGTTCTACCGGGACCTGATCGGCGACCCCACCGGGATTTCGCTGCCGATGTTCATGGAAGAGCTGTTCTGGGGATGCGCGGGGATCGGTCTGGCCATCGTGATGCCGGCTTTGGCGCTCTCGGCGATCGGACAGGCCGCCTCCCCGGAACAGATTCTGGAATGGGCTCCGGAATGCTTCGGGACACCGGGTGATCTCAAGCTGGCCGCGCTGGCCATCTCCGAACCCGAAGGCGGCAGCGACGTCCGCAATCTGCGTACTCGCGCCCGGCGCGACGGTGATGACTGGATCCTCGACGGCCACAAGATGTGGATCGGCAACGGCGGCATCGCCAACGTGCACGTGGTCAACGCGGTGGTCGACGAGGAGCTCGGGCACCGTGGCCAGGCCTTGTTCGTGGTGCCGGGCGGAACGCCGGGCCTGGAGCTGGTGCGCAAGCTCGACAAGCTGGGATGCCGGGCATCGCACACCGCCGAGTTGCGGTTCAACGGCGTCCGGGTGCCGGGCCGCAATCTGCTTGGCGGACAGGACAAGCTCGAGCACAAGTTGGCCAAGGCCCGCGAAGTGGTGGCCGGGGCCAAGAAATCCGGATCCGCGACGCTGGGCACCTTCGAACAGACCCGGCCGATGGTGGCGGCCCAGGCGATCGGGATCGCGCGGGCCGCACTGGAGTACGCGACCGCCTACGCCACCGAGCGGGAAGCCTTCGGCGGACCCATTATCGACAATCAGGGAATCGCATTTCCATTGGCGGACTTGGCGACTCAGATCGACGCGGCCCGCCTGTTGACCTGGCGTGCGTCCTGGATGGCCGCGAGCGGCGTTCCCTTCGAGCGCGGCGAAGGCTCCATGTCGAAGCTGGCCGCCAGCGAGGTGGCCGTCAAGGCCACCGAGCGGGCCATTCAGACAATGGGCGGCTGGGGCTACATCACCGACCATCCCGTGGAAAAGTGGTATCGAGATGCCAAGCTGTACACCATCTTTGAAGGTACCAGTGAGATTCAGCGGATGGTCATCGCCAATGCGCTCGGTTCGGCCGTCGACGTCCCGCCGCTGCACGTGACGGTCGAGCCGACCGGCGGGCCGTTCAACAGGATGTTCGGCAGAGGCACACCGCTGAGATCTCGGGCAGCCGACAAAGCCCTCGCGCTCAAAGACCGCGTTCCCGAACCGGTCATGCGGGTAGCGATGAAGGCGCTCCAGCCGCCGGGTCGGTGAGCAGGTGCTGCGAGTAAGGTCGCGATGGTGAGCAACCTCGAGACCGCCCCGGCCGAAGTTGCTTGCGGCGCTTCGCAGATCGCGGGTGGCGCGCCGGTTGTGGAGATCCTGGCCCCACGGGAGGTGCCCCTTGGTGGACCCCGGGCCATCCGCGTGCAACGCACCCTGCCGCAGCGGCAGCGCTCACTGATCGGGGCGTGGTGTTTCGTCGATCACTACGGGCCCGTGACCGGGAGCCCCGCGCGGATGGATGTTCCGCCGCATCCGCACACCGGGTTGCAGACGGTGAGCTGGTTGTTCAGCGGGGAAGTGGAGCATCGGGACAGCGCGGGCGTCCACGCCATGGTGCGGCCCGGTGAACTCAACCTGATGACGGCGGGAGCGGGCATCTGTCATTCCGAAGTATCGGTGGGGTCCGGTGAGTTGCATGGCGCGCAGTTGTGGGTGGCACTGCCCGATCGGGCGCGCGAAACCGACCGCGATTTCGCGCATTACCGACCGGACCCGGTGTCGGTGCCCGGAGCTGTGGTCCGGGTGTTCTTGGGCGAGCTGGCCGGAAGCCGTTCGCCGGTAGGCACATTCACGCCGCTAGTCGGGGCGCAGGTCGACCTGGACTTGCATGCCGATATCGACTTCGCGGTGGATCCGGCGTTCGAGCACGGGGTGCTGTGCGACCAGGGCGATGTCGCGCTGAGCGGGGTTGCGCTGGCTGCCGCGGAGCTCGGTTACCAGGGTCCGGGCCATCGCGCACTGCAACTTCGCAACACAGGAACCGCGCCCGCGCGGGTCCTGGTGTTGGGCGGCGCCCCCTTCTGCGAAGAGCTGGTGATGTGGTGGAACTTCGTCGGCCGCAGCCACGAGGAGATCGTCACCTACCGCCGGCTTTGGCAGGACGGCAATGATCGTTTTGGAGATCGTTTTGGAGATCGTTTTGGAGATCGTTCTGGAGATCGCTTCGGAGCCGTCCGGGGCTACCAGGGTTCGGTCACCCGGCTGCCCGCCCCACCGATGCCCACCACCCGGCTGGTTCCCCGGTCACTTCCACATCAGAAGGAGCAGACATGACTACCGACAAGACCGGCGCAGAAGTCGACATCAGGGCCGAGGACCGCCGGTACACGATCGCGGTCGCCGGCCAGGAGGTCGGCTTCGCCGACTTTGCCGATCGCGGCGATCAGCGGGTTTTCCACCACACCGTCATCGATCCTGCGTTCGGGGGGCGCGGCTTGGCGACCCTGCTGCTCGAGGATGCGCTGCAGGCCACGAAGGCGGAAGGGCAGCGGATCGTGCCGGTGTGCTCGATGGTGGTCACCGTGCTCAAGAAGCATCCCGAGTACAACGACATCACCGACCCGGTGACGGCCGAAGTCGTGGGCTGGGTCAACACGCAGCCGTGACGCTATCGGCCTTCGGACTCCCAGGTGGTGGGCAGCATCGGAATGGTTGGGCCGCTGCCGAATTCGTCGGCGGGCAGAGTCACCAGACCGGTCGCGTCGGCGCCGGCCCTGGGTGCGGTGCCGCCGAAGCCCATCGCACCAGCACCACGGGCCGACGCCGCCAACCGGGGCTCCTCGACCGACCCGGGGTCGAGATCCAGGTACTCATCGGCGTACTGGTGTTCCGGCATGGTGGCAGCGCGGCGACGTCGAGAGCGGCGTTTGTCCCGGGCGGGCAGCCCGGCAGCCGCCGCCGGAATGCCTTCCGCCGGCGCCTTGGCCCCGGATCCCTCCCGGAACGTCGGCGAGAATCCTTCACCCGGATCTACCCCGGCGACGGCATAGGGGACTGCCGACGCGGGCGACGCAGGTGCGGTTGACGCCGGCGCCGGGCCGGCCGTGGCGGTGGCCGAACCGGCCGCGGCGGGAGCGGGGCCGGCAACGGACGGAGTCAGCGTCGCCAGCGGCCAACTCGACGAGTGCCCCGCTGCGCTGAACACCGCGGGCGGTGCCGCCGCTTCGGCGACGGCGACCGGCAGCTGCTGCAGAAATTGGTAGCCGGCATCGATCACCACACCCAGCGTGATCGCCAGCAGCGGATCGAGCAGCAGCTGAGGATAGGTCAGGGCGGCACCCACGTTGGAGAACACCTGGTAGGCGACGGCAGACAGGAACGGCCCCCACGTCACCAATGCCTGTGACGGGTTGGTCAGGAAGTCGTTGATCAGCTGAAACGTGTTGCCTATCGGGTCCTGCAGGAAATTGGTGATCGGCTCGTATATCTGTTGCACGTACTGCAGGTATCCCTGGAGCAACTGCGCGATGGTGTCGACGAGGTTGAACTGGTTTCCGGCCTCGGCTGCGGGTGCGGCGGCGGCCGGCTGACCGGGTTCGGCAGCCGCTCGGGTGCCGTCGGCTTTGAGCACCGCCGGCGCCGGAGCGGTGGCGGGTACGGCACCCAGGGCCGCGGTGGACGCGGCCTCGTACCCGGCCATCGTGGCCGCCGCCCGCAGCCACATGCGGACGTAGTCGGATTCGTTCAAGGCGATCGGAATCGTGTTGATGCCGAAGAAGTTCGTCGCGACCAGCACCCCGTGAATGACGTGGTTGGCAGCCAATTCGGGCAGCGTGGGCATCAGCGCCAGCGCCGTAGCGTAGGCCGCCGCCGCGGCCTGGTGTTGGCCCGCCGCCGCTTCGCTGGTCGCCTGCGCCTGGATCAACCACCCGATGTACGGCGCGTGCGCGGCTTGGTACCGCACGCCGCTCGGGCCTTGCCAGGAACCCTGGGCCGCGCCCAGCACACCGAGCAGCTCGGCGGCAGCCTCGGCATACTCGGCGCCCAGCGCCTGCCAGGCCTCAGCCGCCGCCAGCAACACCCCCGGCCCCGGCCCACTGGACAACAGAGCCGAATGCACTTCGGGGGGCGAGGCCAACCAGATCGGCGCCGTCACGGCGCACTCACCGCCGGCCTACCCCTCGGCGTCGCAGCCATCAGCAACTGATCCTTCCCGTGCTGCGCCGCTCGGGCCACGCACGGCGGGCCGGAGTCGGCGTCTCGCTGCAGTCACCGCAGTAGGCGACGCAGCGGGCGATGGACCACACCGGCGGGAGGGGTTTTCACCAGATTAGGTTCGCCTAACCAAACACTAGCCGCCGTCGGCGGCGTCCGGCAACGGGGTAGGCCCGGGCACCACTACCTACCGTTGCGTTCGCGGTGCTTGCAGCCCGGCCAGCAACACGGCCGGCGCTTGCCTTCCTCGAGCTCCTCCTGGGTCCGCCGAATGCGGCGCTCGCGGGTGGCCGCCTGTTTGGCGTCCTCGACCCAGCAGATGAACTCGTTGCGCGCCAGGGGAGTGATGTCCTTCCACAGCTCCAGCGCCGTTGAGTTGGCGGCCAGGGCTCGACGCAGGTCTGCCGGCATCTCGTGGACGACTCCGCCCGGTACTTGCTGGCTATTCACGCGGCCAGGTTATCGCTTACTCGTCGTCGTCCTCGATCGACCGCGGACGGGAGTCGTCTCGTTCCCCCAGGGACGGCCGGCGCGTTGCCTGGTGTCCGTAAACGCCCTCCGGGTAGGCCGTTTCCGCATGCTGGCTGAGGTCGACACCGCTCGTCTCCTCCGCCGCGCTGATTCGGAAACCCATGAACTTGTCGATCAGCTTTCCCAGCACGAAGCTCACGGCGAAGGCGTACAGGGCGACCACCACCATCGCCAGGGACTGCTTTCCGAGCTGACCGAGTCCGCCGCCGTAGAAGAGTCCCTTCGGGCCACCGGTCATCACGGCGGTGGCGAACAGCCCGATCAGGAAGACGCCGACAACCCCGCCGACGAAGTGCACCCCCACCACGTCGAGCGAGTCGTCGTAGTTGAGCTTGAACTTGACCAAGATGGCGTACGAGCAGACGACGCCGGCGACCAGGCCGACGACCGCGGCGCCCAGCGTGTTCACCGTGCCGCAGGACGGTGTGATCGCCACCAGCCCGGCCACCACGCCCGACGCGGCACCGAACGTGGTGGGCTTTCCGTCGCGGAACTGCTCCACCGACAGCCAGCCCAGCATCCCCAGGCAGCCGGCCACCAGGGTGTTGAGGAAGATCGCCGAAGCCAGCCCGTTGGCGGCCAGCGCCGACCCGGCGTTGAAGCCGAACCAGCCGAACCACAGCAGTCCCACGCCGAGCAGCACGAACGGCAGGTTGTGCGGGCGCATGGCCTCCACCTTGAATCCGATGCGCGGGCCGAGCACCAGCGCCAGCGCCAGCGCCGACGAGCCCGAGACGATCTCCACGACCAGTCCGCCCGCGTAGTCCAGGACCCCCATCTTGAACAGCCAGCCGGTGGGCGCCCAGACCCAGTGCGCGATGACGGCGTACACCGCCACCGACCAGACCAGCACGAAGACCATCCATGCCGCGAATTTGGCGCGGTCGGCGATGGCGCCGCTAATCAGGGCGGCGGTGATGATCGCGAAGCTCAGCTGGAAGGTGGCGTACAGCAGCTCGGGGACCTGTCCGTGCAGGGTCTCCGGCCCGATTCCGCTCATCCCGGCATGCGCCAGCCCGCCCAGTAACCCGCCGGCGCCGCCGTCGGAGAACGCCAGGGTGTAGCCCAACAGCAGCCAGGCCACGGTCACCAGCGGGATGGAGATGAAGCTCATCATGATCATGTTGAGCACGCCGGTGGTGCGCATCATGCCGCCGTAGAAGATCGCCAGACCGGGCGTCATGAGCAGTACCAGGGCGGTGCTGGCGAGCAACCACGCGGTGGCCGCGTAATCGATGTTCAACTCTGCGACTCCTTCGTGTAGCTGTCGAAGAGAATGTAGACGGCGCTGCAACGCCCCCGTCAGGGCGTCGTATGGCGCCGCGAGCGTGCGCGACACGTCAGGGTATCGGGCGATACGAGGCCGTGGCCGGTGATCTACGGCTCTGCCACCTGCGCCGCCGGTCGTATGACCGCTCATCCGGTGAGCGAGGTGACCGCCAGCGCAGCGACGCAAAGCACCACCATCGCGGTCGTGAGGCCATAGACGATCGTGCCGGCCCGGCCGATGGTGAACGGTCCCATGAGGTCGCGGTCACTCCCGATGCCGATCATCGCGAACAGCAACGGCACTAGCAGCACGGCATTGAGCACCTGGGTGGCCACCAGGATCGTCACGAGCGGGGCGTTCGGGATGAGCACAGCGAGCGCGCTGAGGAGCGTGACGATTCCGAACGTCATGTAGAAGGTCTTGGCCTCGCGGTATGGGTCGTCGACGGCTGCTTCGATGCCGGCGTACTCGCACACCGAATAGGCCGTCGACAGCGGCAGTATGGAGGCAGCCAGCAGCGCCGCCCCAATCAGTCCCACCGCGAACAGTGTCGAGGCGGCGGCGCCGGCGAGGGGTTCGAGAGCCACTGCGGCGTCGGCAGCGTCCTGGATGGGGTGGCCGTCGCGGTGGAGCGTCGCCGCACACGCCACCACGACGAAGAACCCGATGACACCGGTGAGCACCGCCCCTGTCACCACGTCGAGCCGTATCAAAGGAAGGTCCTCGGTCCGAAGCTTCTTGTCGACCGCGTAGGACTGCATGAAGGAGAGTCCCCATGGAGCGAGCGTGGTGCCGAGGGTGGCGGTGACGATGGCGATGGCTTCGCCGTTGGCGGGCATGCTCGGTACCAGCATGCCGTGAAGTGCGGCCCCCCAGTCCGGATGGGCCAGCACGCCGGACCCGACGTAGGCCAGGAAGATCGTCGACAGCAGCAGGACGTGCTCGACGCGGCGGAAGCTGCCCCGTAGCACCAGCAGGGAGACGATCACCGCCGCCGCGGGCACGCTCGCGTAGCGGCTGATGCCGAACAGCTCGGAGCCGGCAGCGATCCCGGCGAACTCGGCACAGGTCGTGCCGACATTGGCGATCACGAGGGCGGCCAGCACTGCACCGCCCAACCGCACGCCGTAACGCTGGCGCACGAGGCCGATGAGACCCTGTCCGCTGACCACACCCATGCGTGCTGCCAGGCCGTGGAAGATCACGAGGGCGACGGTGGAAAGCACGAGCACCCACAAAAGCTGGTAGCCGTGGTTCGTGCCGAGGACCGAATAGGTCGTGATGCCGGCCGGGTCGTCATCCGAGAGGCCGGCGAGTAACCCCGGACCGACCACCGCCAGCAGTCCGCCGAGGGCGAGCCGCTTGCGTTCCGGACGCCTCAAGGTTTCGATCCCTCGGCTCCTCTACCGCCGGCTGGGGTGTGACGCCGGCGAGGCCACACGCGCGAGCGCAGGAAGGGTCCGTCGAGGAGCGCAGGCGACCGTGCGAGGCGGTCCCGCCATCGGGTTGCGTGGTCGACGTGCATGGCGGCCACGATTTCGGCGGCATCCCTGTGGGGCATCGCCCGCAGCACCCGCTCCCCGACGTCCGGGTGGCTGGCGCGGATGACCTCGGCGGCGACGCTGGGGCCCCGGGCGGCGAGAATCTCGGTGGCCGACTCGGTGTCGAGCCGGCTTACCAGTGCAGCGAGTCCCCGCGCATCGAGGTGGTGTACCGCGGACCGTGGGGTTGCCAGCTGCACGGCATGACCCCGCTCGGAGGTCAGGTGCAGGTCGGTCCACGCGAGGGCGTCCTCCCCGGTTCGCGCCGCCAGTCGGCGTAGGCCGAGCCGCCGCAGCACCCCGCCAATTCCGACCTCGACGCCGACGAGCTCGAGCTGGTTCTGGCTGGTGCGGGCGAGCACCACCTCACCGACCCGGGCCAGTCGCTGGCCCACCACGTCGATGACCTGGGTGTCGAGCACGTCGCGCCCCAGCAGGATCTCGTCGGCTCCCAGCGTATCGGTGATCGAGGTGGTCGCGAATGTGGCCGGATCATCGGTGCCGTGTGCCAGCACCAACCCGGTGTGCCGGAAACTCTCGACCGCGGCCCATGGCGGCAGCAGGTCCGGCGCCCGGTGGCGCTGCACGAGGAGTCGCTCGACCAGGCAGGGCCCGGGCCGCTCGTCCAGTTCGACGGTCAGGTCGGCGAGGCGGCCGACCACCCGCCCGTCGGGACCCAGCACGTCGCTTCCAATCATCCGGCTGAGCAACAGCACCCCAGCAGCATGCCCGAGTGACGTGTGTGCGGCGCAAGTCCGGGTCATCTTCGAGCCAGAAATCGGCCCACGATTCGGTCGACCAGCTTTCGCAACCCGTCTTCGCCTCCGGTGAGGCGCTTTCGAAGCGGGGTCTATCGCAGCGCGTTTGGGATCGGCAGCCGTTCCGGCACACGCTGAACGGCGATCCACACAAAGAAAAAGGTCACGACCTCTTTCGAGTTCGTGACCTTTCGCGTCGCAATTCGTAGAACCGCTCACTGTGGGCGAAGGGGGACTTGAACCCCCACGTCCCGAAGGACACTGGCACCTGAAGCCAGCGCGTCTGCCATTCCGCCACTCGCCCGAAACAACCGGAGGACCATATCACTGTAGTGGCTTCGCACCCCAACCGTGCGAGCGGGGGCGTACCGTGCTCACCGCGCCGTAGGTCTCTGATCAGTATCGATGTGGTTCTCTGGATTCTGGCGGTGCCGCCGCGTCGCGCTGTCCCGATACGATTGGCAGTCAACAAGTCACACGGCCGAGTTCCTTCGCCCTCGACCGACGACTCCCGTGCAAAGTAGTGAGGCGAGCGTAAGAATGGGTAGCCAACGAGGGCTGGTTCAGCGCATCGAGCGCAAACTCGAGTCGACAGTTGGTGATGCGTTTGCCCGAGTGTTCGGGGGATCGATCGTTCCGCAAGAGGTGGAAGCCCTGCTGCGCCGCGAGGCTGCCGATGGCGTCCATTCCCTGCAGGGCAATCGCCTTTTGGCACCCAACGAATACATCATTACCCTCAGTGTGCGCGACTTCGAGAAGTTGGGCGGCGACCCGGAGCTCACGTCGACCGCTTTTGCTCGTTACTTGGCGGACTATATCCAGGAACAGGGGTGGCAAACGTATGGTGAAGTGGTCGTCCGGTTCGAGCAGGCCTCGAACCTGCACACCGGCCAGTTCCGCGCCCGCGGGACTGTCAACCCCGACGTCGAGCCCCGCCCGACGGCTACCGATTCCGCCCGACCACAATCACATCATGCGTTTGGCGCAGAACCAGGAGTACGACCGATGACTGACAATCCAGGCTACCGCGGCGGTCAGGGGCAGGGGCGGCCCGACGACTACTACGACGACCGCTACCCGCGGCCGCACGAGGGGGGCCAACCCCCCTACCCGCCGGAGGCCGGTGGTTACCCGCCGCAGCAGGGCTACCCGCCGACCCCACAGGGTGGCTACGGACAGGCCGGCTACCAGGAGCCGGGCGGCTACGGCCAGGGCCAGGGCGGGTATGGCCCGCCGCAGAGTCAACCGCCGGGGCAGCCCCAGGGCGGTTACGGCGACCAGCGCGGTTATGAGCAGGGTGGTTACGAGCAGGGCGGCTACGGGGAGCAGCGCGGCTATGGCGACCCACGCGCCTACGGGGACCAGGGCCAGGGCAACTATGCGCCTACCCACGAGGCGCCGCCGCCGGCCGCGCCTCCGGGCCCGCCGGCTGGAGGTTACGGCGCCCAGGGTGGTTACGGCGGCCAGGGTGGTTACGGCCAGGACCAGGGCTACCAGCAGGGCGGTTACGGTCAGCCGCAGGGTGGTCAGCAGGGCTACGGCTACGGCGAATACGGAAGCGGGCCCGCCCGTCAGGACGAGGGGTACGGCGCACCCAGCGCGCCGCCGGCGCCCCCCGAGCCGCCGCGACCGTCCTACGAGCAGGGCGGCGGTTACGGCCAGGACCAGGGCTACCAGCAGGCCGGCGGCTATGGGCGCCAGGACTACGGCAGCGGCGACTACACCCAGTACGCCGAGGCACCGGCCCCCGGCGGGTACGCCCCGCAGGGCGGTTACGGCGAGCCGCAGGGTTACGCGGAGCCGGCCGGCCGCGACTACGGCGATTACGGCCAACCGCCGACTCCGGAATACGGTCAGCAGGCCGCACCGGATTACGGCCAGGCCGGCGGCTACGGCGGATACGGCCAGGGCGGCTACGGAGCGGTCGGGGCGCAGGTCACGCTGCAACTCGACGACGGTAGCGGCCGGACCTACCAGCTGCGCGACGGCTCCAACATCGTCGGGCGGGGCCAGGATGCGCAGTTCCGGCTCCCGGACACCGGCGTGTCACGCCGGCACCTGGAGATCCGCTGGGACGGCCAGGTCGCGTTGCTCTCGGACCTCAATTCCACCAACGGCACCACCGTCAACAACGCCCCGGTCCAGGAATGGCAGCTGGCTGACGGTGACGTGATCCGCCTCGGCCATTCCGAGATCATCGTCCGCATTCACTGAACCCACTGACTCGAAGCTGCCGCGCATCTCCCCACGTCGAGCGCCGTCGAAGTATCGTGACTTTGCTGAGGTGCTCGGCATAAGCGGCGCGGGGTGGGCAGTGCCGGGACGGAAAGGACCGCCGGATGCAGGGGTTGGTACTGCAACTGACGCGTGCCGGGTTCTTGATGCTGCTATGGCTGTTCATCTGGTCGGTCCTGCGGATCCTGCGCACCGACATCTATGCCCCCACCGGTGCGGTAATGGTGCGTCGCGGGCTGACGCTGCGCGGCAACCTGTTGTCCCCGCGGCAGCGCCGCGACAAGGCGCGGTATCTGGTGGTGACTGAGGGGGCGTTGCAGGGCGCCCGGATCACGCTGAGCGGCCAGCCGGTGCTGATCGGTCGCGCCGACGACTCAACCTTGGTATTGACTGACGATTACGCCTCGACTCGGCATGCCAGGCTGTCTCAGCGCGGCTCCGAATGGTATGTGGAAGATCTAGGATCGACCAACGGCACTTACCTCGACAGGGCCAAAGTGACAACTGCTGTGCGAGTTCCCATAGGTACGCCGGTTCGGATCGGCAAGACGGCAATAGAGTTGCGCCCGTGACCCGCTCCTACCACGACGACGCCGAGAGCGCGGGAGTACCGCCCGTTAGCGGGGGAGAGTTGCGCCCGTGACCCTGGTCCTGCGATACGCCGCCCGCAGCGATCGCGGCCTGGTGCGCGCCAACAACGAAGATTCCGTTTACGCCGGCGCCCGGTTGTTGGCCCTGGCCGACGGGATGGGCGGTCACGCGGCCGGTGAGGTGGCCTCGCAGCTGGTTATCGCCGCCCTGGCCCACCTCGACGACGACGAGCCCGGCGGTGACCTGCTGGCCAAACTCGACGCGGCAGTGCGGGCCGGCAACGCCGCGATCGCTGCCCAGGTCGAGATGGAACCCGACCTCGAAGGCATGGGCACCACGCTCACCGCCATCCTGTTCGCGGGCAATCGGCTCGGACTGGTGCACATCGGCGACTCGCGCGGCTACCTGTTCCGCGACGGCGAGCTCACGCAGATCACCAAGGACGACACCTTCGTCCAGACGCTGGTCGACGAGGGCCGCATCACCGCCGAGGAGGCACACAGCCACCCGCAGCGCTCACTGATCATGCGGGCGCTGACCGGGCACGAGGTGGAACCCACTCTGACCATGCGCGAAGCGCGCGCCGGTGACCGATACCTGCTCTGCTCCGACGGCCTGTCCGACCCGGTCAGCAACGAAACCATCGCCGAGGCGCTGCAGATACCCGATGTCGCCGAAAGCGCGTACC
Organism: Mycobacterium sp. NGS49; assembly: GCF_059812565.1. Taxonomy (NCBI): domain Bacteria; kingdom Bacillati; phylum Actinomycetota; class Actinomycetes; order Mycobacteriales; family Mycobacteriaceae; genus Mycobacterium; species Mycobacterium sp. NGS49. The sequence goes on from NZ_JCALCX010000012.1 coordinate 105,345, forward strand.
GCCTGATCGAACTCGCGCTGCGCGGGGGAGGTCCGGACAACGTCACCGTCGTCGTCGCCGACGTCGTTGACGACGAATTCGGCCAGACTCAGCCGATTCTGGCCGGTGCGGTATCCGGCGACGGCGATGACGACCAGTTGACGCTACCGAACACCGCCGCCGGCAGAGCCTCGGCGATCGGCCCACGCAAGGGCGAAGTCACCAAACGGGCTGCGCCGCAGGCCGAACCGCCGCCGCGACGGCGCTGGTCGCGGCGCCGGATCGTGCTAATGGTCGGGCTGTTGACGCTGTTGCTGATCGCGGGACTGCTCATCAGCCGCGCCGTCATCCGGAACAATTACTACGTCGCTGACCACAACGGCACCGTCGCCATCATGCGCGGCATTCAGGGATCGCTACTGGGCCTGTCGCTGCATGAGGTGTATTCGTTGGGCTGCCTGAACTCCAACGACGAGATCTCCGACATCAGTCCCGGCCAGCCCGCCGATCGCAGCAACTGCCGCCTGATGAAGGTCGACTACCTCAACGGTCCCGCCCGGGCATCGGTGCAGGCCGGGCAGTTGCCCTCCGACACCCTGGAAGGCGCCCGCAAACAACTCCACGAGCTGGCCAAGTCGCTGCGCCCCAAGTGCCGTCAGGGAGCCACGTCAGCACCCGAGCCGTCGGCCCCGTCGACCAACAGCAGCGGCACACCCGAACCCAGCTTCGTCCCGTCGTCGCCGGCACCGGCCACCCAACCGGCGACCCCGTCCCCGGGCCCGACCCCGGCGCCCAGCACCACGCCCTCGACCCGTTCCAGCACCAGCCCGGCCTCGCCTGCTATGCCGTCTTCGACAACGCCCAGCACGGCCGCGCCGACACCGAGTGAGAACCCGCAACAGCAGGCTGATTGCCGACCCGCGGCATGACCACGACGGAACTGCCGGCACCGGTAGCGGTCACACCCCCGCTGCCCACTCGGCGCAATGCCGAGTTGCTGCTGCTGTGTTTCGCGGCTCTGATCACCATCGCCGCCCTGTTCATCGTGGAAGCCAACCAAGAACGCGGCCTGCACTGGGACCTGACCACCTATGGGCTGGGCTTCCTCACCCTGTTCGGCATCGCCCATCTGGCCATCCGCCGCTTCGCGCCCTACACCGATCCGCTGCTGCTGCCGGTGGTGGCGCTGCTCAACGGGCTCGGGCTGGTGATGATCCACCGCCTCGACCTGGTGGATAAGCAAGGCGGCCGGCACGGGCACCCCAGCGCCAACCAGCAGATGCTGTGGACCCTGGTCGGCGTCATCGCGTTCGCCTTGGTGGTGACCTTTCTCAAGGATCACCGCCAGCTGGCACGCTATGGCTACATCTGCGGCCTGTTCGGTCTGATCTTCCTGGTGATACCCGCTTTGCTGCCCAGGTCGCTATCCGAGCAGAACGGCGCCAAGATCTGGATTCGGTTGCCGGGCTTCTCGATTCAGCCCGCGGAGTTCTCCAAGATTCTGCTGCTGATCTTCTTCTCGGCGGTGCTGGTGGCCAAGCGCAACCTGTTCACCAGTGCGGGCAAGCACGTGCTGGGGCTGACGCTGCCGCGGCCGCGCGACCTGGCCCCGCTGCTGGCCGCCTGGGTGATCTCGGTGGGCGTGATGGTCTTCGAAAAAGACCTCGGCACCTCACTACTGCTGTACGCGTCCTTTCTGGTGGTGGTCTACCTGGCCACCCAGCGGTTCAGCTGGGTGATGCTGGGCCTGGTGCTGTTCGCCGGCGGAAGCCTGGTGGCCTATCACCTGTTCGCGCATGTCCGGGTCCGCGTGCAGACCTGGCTGGATCCGTTCGCCGATCCCGACGGCAGCGGCTATCAGATGGTGCAGGCACTGTTCAGCTTCGCCACCGGCGGCATTTTCGGCACCGGTCTGGGTAACGGCCAACCCGACACCGTGCCCGCGGCCTCGACCGACTTCATCATCGCCGCGTTCGGTGAAGAGCTCGGCCTGGTCGGCCTGGCCAGCATTCTGATGCTCTACACGATCGTCATCATCCGCGGCATGCGCACCGCGATCGCCACGCGCGACAGCTTCGGCAAGCTGCTGGCGGCCGGTCTGGCTTCCACGCTGGCGATTCAGCTGTTCATCGTGGTAGGCGGTGTCACCAAGCTGATCCCGCTGACCGGGTTGACCACGCCCTGGATGTCCTATGGCGGGTCGTCGCTGCTGGCGAACTACGTGCTGCTGGGCATCCTGGCGCGCATCTCCGATGGTGCCCGTCGTCCGCTGCGCACCCGCCCGCGCAAGAAGTCACCGATCGCGGCGGCCAGCACCGAGGTGATCGAGCGCGTATGAACACCTCGCTGCGCCGAATCTCGATGACCGTGATGGCGTTGATCGTGCTGCTGCTGCTCAACGCCACCATGACGCAGGTGTTCACCGCCGACGGGTTGCGGGCCGACCCGCGCAACCAGCGGGTGCTGCTCGACGAGTATTCGCGCCAGCGCGGCCAGATCATCGCCGGCGGCCAATTATTGGCCTACTCGGTGGCCACCGACAGCCGCTTCCGTTTTCTGCGGGTCTATCCCAACCCGGCGGTGTACGCACCGGTCACCGGTTTCTACTCGCTGCGCTATTCCAGCGCCGGCCTGGAGCGGGCCGAGGATTCCCTGCTCAACGGATCGGATGAACGGCTGTTCGGCAGACGCCTGGCCGACTTCTTCACCGGCCGTGATCCCCGCGGCGGCAACGTCGACACCACCATCAGCCCGCGCGTTCAGCAGGCCGGCTGGGACGCCATGCAGCAAGGCTGTGCCGGATCGCCCTGCAAGGGCGCTGTCGTCGCACTCGAACCGTCCACCGGCAAGATTCTGGCGCTGGTGTCGTCGCCGTCCTATGACCCCAACCTGCTGGCATCGCACAACCCCGACGTGCAGGCCCAGGCTTGGCAGAGCCTGCGGGACAACCCCGACAACCCGCTGATCAACCGGGCGATCTCCGAGACATACCCGCCCGGGTCCACGTTCAAGGTGATCACCACTGCGGCAGCATTGCAGGCCGGCGCCACCGAGGGTCAGCAGCTGACCTCGGCAGCGAGAATTCCGCTGCCCAACAGCACCGCGACGCTGGAGAACTACGGCGGCACCGCCTGCGGCCCCGGTGACACGGTGCCGCTGAGCGAGGCCTTCGCCAAGTCCTGCAACACCGCCTTCGTTCAGCTCGGCCTGCTTACCGGCACCGACGCACTGCGCAGCATGGCCCGCGCGTTCGGCTTCGACATGGCCCCGGATCCCATTCCCCTGCAGGTCGCCGAATCGACCGTCGGGGCCATCTCCGACGCCGCCGCACTGGGCATGACCAGCATCGGGCAGAAGGACGTCGCGCTGACGCCGCTGCAGAATGCGGAGGTGGCCGCGGCCATCGCCAACGGGGGCGTACTGATGCAGCCGCACCTGGTAGAAAGCCTCAAGGGGCCGGACCTGGCCAATATCAGTACCACTGCTCCTTACCAGCAGCGCCGCGCGGTGTCGCCGCAGGTCGCCGCTAAGCTAGCAGAGCTGATGGTCGGCGCCGAGAAAGTCGCACAGCAGAAAGGGGCCATCCCCGGCGTGCAGATCGCATCGAAGACGGGTACCGCCGAGCATGGCACCGACCCGCGGCATACTCCACCGCACGCGTGGTACATCGCCTTTGCGCCTGCCCAGGCCCCGAAGGTTGCCGTGGCGGTGCTGGTGGAAAACGGCGGCGATCGTCTGTCCGCGACCGGGGGCGCGCTGGCCGCGCCCATCGGACGGGCAGTGATCGAGGCTGCTTTGCAAGGGGGACCATGAGTCCGAGAGTTGGGGTGACGCTGTCCGGCCGCTACCGGCTGCAGCGGCTGATCGCCACCGGTGGCATGGGCCAGGTGTGGGAGGCGGTGGACAGCCGCCTGGGTCGGCGCGTCGCGGTCAAGGTGCTCAAGCAGGAGTTCTCGCAGGACCCGGAGTTCATCGAGCGGTTCCGGGCTGAGGCACGCACTACCGCGATGCTCAACCATCCGGGCATCGCGCAAGTACACGACTACGGCGAAAGCGCGATGGACGGCGAGGGCCGCACCGCCTACCTGGTGATGGAACTGGTCAACGGGGAGCCACTGAACTCGGTGCTCAAGCGCACCGGCCGGCTGTCGCTGCGGCATGCGCTGGACATGCTCGAGCAGACCGGTCGCGCGTTGCAGATCGCGCACGCCGCCGGTCTGGTGCACCGCGACGTCAAACCGGGCAACATCCTGATCACTCCCACCGGACAAGTCAAGATCACCGACTTCGGTATCGCCAAGGCGGTAGACGCCGCCCCGGTCACCCAGACCGGCATGGTGATGGGAACCGCGCAGTACATCGCCCCCGAGCAGGCCCTGGGCCATGACGCCACCCCGGCCAGTGACGTCTACGCGCTGGGAGTCGTTGGCTACGAAGTGGTTTCGGGTAAACGGCCGTTCAGTGGCGACGGTGCACTGACGGTGGCGATGAAGCACATCAAGGAGCCGCCGCCACCGCTGCCGGCCGACCTGCCGCCCAACGTGCGGGAGCTCATCGAGATCACCCTGGTGAAGAACCCGAGCCAGCGTTATCGCAGTGGCGGGCCATTCGCCGACGCCGTGGCCGCGGTGCGGGCCGGGCGCCGTCCGCCGCGACCCAGCCAGTCGCCCCCGCCGGGTCGCGCCGCCCCCGCAGCCATCCCGTCGGCAACCCCGGCCAGAATTGCGCCCGCTCCCGCCACCCGCACCGCGGCGCCGCGCCGAACCACCGGCGGGCACCGCCCACCCGCTCGGCGCACCTTCTCGTCGGGGCAACGCGCGCTGCTGTGGGCCGCCGGTGTGCTCGGAGCGCTGGCGATCATCATCGCAGTGCTGATCGTCATCAACTCCAAGGCCGACACCCAGCCGTCGCCGCCGCCCACGGTCACCAACACCGGGAGCATGCAGATCACCGAGTTCGGGCCCGCACCCGGTGCGGATCCCGACTGGACGAACAACCCGCGCACCGCCGGACCCGGACTGCACGCGGCGCCAGCCCGATATGAGATACCGCGATGACCACCCCCCGGCATCTGTCAGACCGCTACGAACTGGGCGACATCCTCGGCTTCGGCGGTATGTCCGAAGTTCACCTGGCCAAAGACCTGCGGTTGCACCGCGATGTCGCGGTCAAGGTGCTACGGGCCGACCTGGCCCGGGATCCCAGTTTCTACCTGCGGTTCCGCCGAGAGGCGCAGAATGCCGCGGCGCTGAACCACCCCGCGATCGTCGCGGTGTACGACACCGGCGAGGCGGAGACGCCGGCCGGTCCGTTGCCCTACATCGTGATGGAGTACGTCGACGGCGTCACGCTGCGCGACATCGTGCACACCGAGGGCCCGATGACGCCCAAGCGCGCGATCGAGGTCATCGCCGACGCCTGCCAGGCGCTGAACTTCAGCCACCAGAACGGCATCATCCACCGCGATGTGAAGCCGGCCAACATCATGATCAGCTCCACCAACGCGGTGAAGGTGATGGACTTCGGCATCGCCCGCGCGATCGCCGACGGCGGCAACAGCGTCACCCAGACCGCCGCCGTCATCGGCACCGCGCAGTATCTCTCGCCCGAGCAGGCCCGTGGCGACTCCGTCGACGCCCGCTCCGACGTCTACTCGTTGGGCTGTGTTCTCTACGAAATGCTCACCGGGGAGCCGCCTTTCACCGGTGACTCACCGGTGTCGGTGGCCTATCAGCATGTGCGCGAGGACCCCATTCCGCCCTCGGAGCGGCACGAGGGGATCTCCGCGGATCTGGACGCCGTGGTGCTCAAGGCGCTGGCCAAGAATCCGGAGAACCGGTACCAGACCGCGGCGGAGATGCGGGCCGACCTGGTCCGGGTGCACAACGGCGAGCCCCCGGAAGCGCCCAAGGTACTCACCGGTGCCGAGCGCAAGGCGTTCATGTCGTCGGGCGGTGGCGGCCACGGCGGTCCGCGCACCGACCCGTTGCCCCGGCAGAACTTCGACGACTCCCAGGACCGCAGTGCAGGTTCGGTGGGCCGGTGGGTGGCCGTCGTCGCGGTGCTGGCGGTGCTGACCATCGTGGTGACCATTGCGATCAACACCTTCGGCGGTAACACCCGCAGCGTTCAGGTGCCCGACGTCCGGGGACAGACATCCGCCGATGCGATCGTGGCGCTGCAGAACAAGGGTTTCAAGACCCGAACGCAGCAGAAGCCCGACTCCCAGATCCTGCCGGATCACGTCATCGGCACCGACCCGGTCGCAAACTCCTCGGCGGGTGCCGGCGACGAGATCACCATCAACGTGTCCACCGGCCCCGAGCAGCGCGAAGTGCCCGACGTGTCGTCGTTGACCTACTCCGAGGCGGTCAAGAAACTCACCGCCGCGGGGTTCACCAAGTTCAAGCAGTCCAACTCGCCCTCCACCCCCGAACTACTGGGCAAAGTGGTCGGGACCAACCCGCCGGCCAACCAGACCTCGGCGATCACCAACGTGATCACGATCATTGTGGGTTCCGGTCCGGAGACCAAACAGATCCCGGACGTCACCGGGCAGACCGTCGACGTCGCACAGAAGAACCTCAGCGTCTACGGCTTCACCAAGATCACCCAGACCCAGGTGGACAGCCCCCGCCCGGCCGGCGAGGTGATCGGCACCAATCCGGCCAAGGGTGAGACACAACCCATCGACACCGTCATCGAACTACAGGTGTCCAAGGGTAACCAGTTCATCATGCCCGACGTGACCGGCATGTTCTGGACCGACGCCGAGCCGCGGCTGCGGGCGCTGGGCTGGATCGGTCTGCTGGACAAGGGCGCCGACGTCGACGCCGGCGGCGCCCAGCACAACAAGGTGGTCTACCAGAATCCGCCGGCCGGAACCGGGGTGAACCGGGACGGCGTGATCACGCTGAAGTTCGGTCAGTAGCCCCCGGCGGACCGGGCAGGTCGGTCGGAACATGCGGCCGGATCGCGGTGAGCACCTCGTTCTCCAGCCGCCGCACCAACGTGTCGTCGCGGGCCCAACCGCAGTAACTCAGCCAGTTGGCCAGCATCCGGTGGCCGCCCTCGGTCAGGATCGACTCCGGATGGAACTGGACGCCGTGAATCGGCAGCGTGGTGTGCCGCACCGCCATGATCACCCCGCTCTGGGTGTGCGCGATGGCCTCCAGCTCGGCGGGCAGCGACTCGGGCAGGATGGTCAGCGAGTGGTACCGGGTGGCCGTGAACGGGTCCGGAAGTCCTTGCAGCACACCGACATTGGTGTGGAACACGCTGCTCGTCTTGCCGTGCAGCAGCTCCGGCGCGCGGTCGACGGTCGCGCCGAACGCCACGCCGATGGCCTGGTGTCCCAGACAGACGCCGAGCAACGGTGTGCTCGCCGCGGCGCACGCCCGCACCAGGCTGATCGAGGCGCCCGCCCGCTCGGGGGTGCCCGGGCCGGGGCTGAGCAGGACGCCGTCGAACTCGGCGGCGACGGCTTCGGGTGCTGCGAGCCTGGCATCGTCGTTGCGCCACACCGCGGCCTCGACGCCCAGCTGGCCCAGGTACTGAACCAGGTTGAACACGAAGCTGTCGTAGTTGTCGACGACCAGGATCCGCATCGTGACAGGTTACCGTCCGCTCGGATAGCAGGGGGCGGCTGACGTCAGTAGCCAATGGGGCCGATGGGCTGCGCGAAGTGCAGCCGGACCGGTTCGGCATGCCCGACCACGGCGACATCGGACTTGGCGTCCTCGCGGTAGCCGAGGCCGAAACGGACCACATACTGCTTGTAGAGCGTCACCAGCGGCGCGGCGGCCAGGGCCGCCTGCATGGCCGCGACGTTGCCGATCGCGGTGACCGAGTAGGGGGGGCTGTAGGTGCGGCCGTTGAGCAGCAGCGTGTTGCCCACGCATCGGACCGCCGAGGAGGCGATGATGCGCTGGTCCTGGATCTGGATCGCCTCCGCGCCCGCGCTCCACAAGGCGTTGAGTACCCCGTCGATGTCTTGCTGGTGGACCACCAGGTCGTCCGGGGTGGCATCGCGGGGGAATCGGCCGTTGGCGTCCCGCTGGGCGTCGTTGAGCACCACGACCAGGCCCGGGCCGTGGACCGCGTTCATGTCCGCCTCGCCCGCCAGCTCGGCGGCCCGCTTCAGCATCGCCTGTAGGGCGGCGTCCGAGGAGCGGCCGTGCGCGGCGTCGATCTTTCTGCTCAACGCTTCCCGCTCGGCATCCAGGTGGCTCACCGACAAGCGCGTCTCGCGCACCAGATCGACCAGGCGCGGCGCATCGCTGCGGCGAATCTCCGAGCCACCGGACACCCCGTGCGTAGCAGCCAGCAGCAACCCGGCCAGCAGGCACACCAGCGGAACACCGAAGCGCCACGGCGAACGGCGCCGATCGATCATGGTGTCTCCTGTGGGCTAGTCTCGTAGCCGAGCTCTACCTGCATGCAACGGTAAACGTTGCACCCATCCCGCTCGTAGTTGAGGTATCAGAGGTACACATGCCCAAGTCGAAGGTCCGCAAGAAGAACGACTTCACCGTCAGCGCGGTAAGCCGCACTCCGGTGAAGGTGAAGGTCGGGCCGTCGAGCGTGTGGTTCGTCGCATTGTTCATCGGCCTCATGCTGATCGGGCTGGTCTGGTTGATGGTGTTCCAGCTGGCCGCCTACGGGCCGCAGGCCCCCGCGGCGCTGCACTGGATGGCCGAACTCGGCCCGTGGAACTACGCGATCGCATTCGCTTTCATGATCACCGGGTTGTTGCTCACGATGCGCTGGCACTGAGCAGCCGCGGGACGGGATCAGCGGGCGCGTGATGCATTCATTCCGCGGTTGGTCCGTTATCACGCCGGCAACCTTCCTGTCACCCAATCACACGCGTGTGATTCATCCCCACTGTTGATAGCGTCTGTGGATAACCGTATCTGCCATGGTGAGGGGACCCGGCAAACGTATGCAGCAAACTGAGTGGGCGCCGCAGACGGCCGGCATCGCTGCGTGCGCGATCGGCGGTACGGTCCTGGCTATCGCCGCTGTGACGCTGGTCACAGACCCGCCGGCGCGAGTGCTCGCCGGAATCGCCGCAGCGGGCCTGCTCTTGTTTGCCGGCGGATCCTGGCGTGCCCGACCGAAGCTGGCAATCACCCCCGAGGGTCTGGTGGTGCGCGGCTGGTTGCGCACGCAGGTGTTGCGCCGCGAGGTCATCAAGATCATCCGCATCTCGGAGTTCCGCCGCCACGGGCGCCGGGTCCGACTGCTGGAACTCGAAACCGTCGACGGTGGGCTGCTGGTGCTGTCCCGTTGGGACCTTGGCACCGACCCGCTGGAAGTGCTCGACGCTCTCACCGACGCCGGTTACGCGGGCTAGCCTCTGAACCGCGTGGGGCTCGTTTCCCGCGTGGGGCTCAGTTGCCGCGAGCGCCCGCGTTTGTACACCGACACGCCGATGGGCGTGACATTCTGCGGACCCTCGCGGCAGTGCGTCGCGTCAGGAGATGGTGATCGACTCGATGACGACCGGCTCGGTGGGACGGTCGTTGCCGTCAGTCGCCGTGGTCGCGATCGCGTCGACGACGGCCTGCGAGTCGGGCTCGATGACCTCGCCGAAGATGGTGTGCCGCCGGTTCAGGTGGGGGGTCGGGCCCACGGTGATGAAGAACTGGGAGCCGTTGGTGCCCGGGCCGGCGTTGGCCATCGCGAGCAGGTACGGCCGGTCGAACTGCAGTTCGGGGTGGAACTCGTCGGCGAACTTGTAGCCGGGACCACCGCGTCCGGTACCCGTCGGGTCGCCGCCCTGGATCATGAAGCCCCGGATCACCCGATGGAAAACCGCGCCGTCGTAGAACGGGCCCGAAGGACCACCCGATGCGTTCTGGGTGGAGTACTCCTTGGTGCCCTGCGCCAGGCCGACGAAGTTGGCGACGGTCTTGGGTGCGTGGTTCCCGAACAGGGCGACCTTGATGTCTCCGCGGTTGGTGTGCAGCGTGGCGGTAGCGGTCTGAATGGGGCTGTTAGTCACGGGATCACAGTCTGCCACTACGCGCGGCCCGGCCCGCAGCCGGTACACGGTCGTACGCATCCTTCCGATGACGGTGTGGGCCATCCTCTAGCTCCGAGGGGCCGGTACCTGGTAGGACTGCGTAAGGCTTGAGCAGTACATCGAAAGGCGGCAGATGAGCGAGAAGGCGGAAGCCTCGTTGACCCCACGCGAGCGACTGACCCGTGGCCTGACCTATTCGGCGGTGGGACCGGTGGACGTCACTCGTGGTGTTGTCGGCCTCGGCGTCCAGTCGGCCCACTCCACCGCCACCGAGCTTCGCCGCCGCTACCAGCAAGGCCGGCTGGCGCGCGAACTCGCGGCCGCCCAGGAGTCGATCGGGCTCGAACTCGCCGCCGCCCAGGAAGTGGTCGCCAACCTGCCGCAGCTGCTGCAGGAAGCGCGCCGCAATCAGCGCCGCAGCAAGAAACCGTGGCTCATCGCCGGAGCCGCCACCGTCGTGGTCCTGGCCGGTGGGGCCGTCGCCTTCACCATCGTTCGGCGCTCCGCACAGCCGGAGCCTTCGCCGCGCCCGCCGAGCGTGGACGTGCAGCCGCGCCCGTAGGAAACGGGCCGCTCCCTCTCGACTCTGCGCTGCCGGAATCGGTACTGCGCGCAGTGCTGCGGCAGTGGCCTGAACACGTTCTCAGCGCAGGCTGAGCGCCGCCAGCGCTGACTCGGCGAATGAACCGGAATACCCGAAATTTGTGGAGCCTAGGGGAATCGAACCCCTGACACCCGCCTTGCAAAGGCGGTGCTCTACCAACTGAGCTAAGGCCCCTCTGGGTGGTCCGCCTGATCACCAGGGGCCACATCAGGCGCCACATGCCAGACCTCGACATCGCGCCGCGAACGGACCACCGCCGCCGCACCCAGGGCGGCGGCCGCAGCCAGCGGCAACACGAACTTCACACGACGTTTGGACGGGCACATGGTCGTGGGCCTAGGAGGACTCGAACCTCCGACCTCTTCGTTATCAGCGAAGCGCTCTAACCGCCTGAGCTATAGGCCCGTACTGCCAGTACGGCCGAGCGACGAGATTACCGCACCGGCCGCCCGACTCCCAAAACGTTAGTCCCGGTCGGCCAACGTCACTTCGATACCGCCGATCAAATCGGTCGTCAGGTTATAGACGAACGCGGCGATGGTGGCCATCGCCGTCATCAAGACGATGTTCACCAGGCCGATCAGAACCGCCCCACCGAAGATGGTTCCGCTCGACACCAGTTCGCCGCTGCTGCCGCTGGTGTTGTTCAGTAGGTCACCGACATTGCTGTTGAGCTTGGCCCACACGCCCATGCCGCCGAGCACCAGGTAGAGGAACGCCACCGCGATCATCCACACGAAGAAAAGCGCCACCGACAGCAGCAGCGACACCTTCAGGGTGCTCCACGGGTCGATGCGGCGGATCTGCATGCTGGCCCGCACCGGCCCGCGACCGCGCCGCGAGCCCACCGCGACGCCGCGCGCTTCCCGCGCCTCGCCGGCAGCCGGGCGCGCGGCGGGCGCCGAGGGTGTCTCAGCGGCCCGTTCCGGTTTACGTTGCGTGGCCCGGGGAATCGGGCCGGACAGATCCGGCAATTCGCTGGCGTAGGCCTCGGTGGGTGGATTTTCACTGCGCACGGCTGAGACCTCCGCCGGTGGGCCGGGCGCCGGTGTAGACGTCCCGGAAATGAAACGGTTCAGCCGAGCTTCAGAACTGGTGGGCGTCCGGACGTCGGTGGGCGGGTCGGCCGCCGGACGGGGCCCGGTCGGTGACCCGCTGCGGGCCGCTCCCCGCTGCCAGGGCGGGGAGTCCGCGCCCTCGGGTAGGCGGCCGGAACCGGTCGCCGCATGGCGCGCCCCGGCGCGTTCGGCCGCCCCGTCCCCGTTCGGGCTGTCACCCTGACTGGGGCCGCCCGGCTCGTTCGGTGAACTCACCCCGACTCCTCACATGTCCGCTCAGGTAGCTGAGTCTATGCCCGGTTCCGGACCGGCCGACTCCCGCCCGGTTAGCCACCCGACTCGTCGACGCCGACCTCCGCGTCCGCGTTCTCCTCGGCGTTGCGCGCGATGGCCAGCAAGGTGTCGCCCTCGCCCAGGTTCATCAGCCGCACCCCCTTGGTCTGCCGTCCGGCCTTGCGGACCTGCTTGGCAGTGGTGCGGATGACGCCTCCGCCGGAAGTGATCGCGTACAGCTCGCTCTCGTCGTCCACGATCAAAGCTCCCACCAGGCGGCCGCGGCGACGGTCGTACATCACCGTCAGCACGCCCTTGCCGCCGCGTCCCTGCACCGGGTACTCCTCGATCCCGGTGCGCTTGGCGTAGCCGCCGGACGTCGCGACCAGCAGGTAGGTGCCCTCGCGGACCACGTTGAGCGACAACAGCCGGTCGTCGGTGTTGAATCGCATGCCCTGCACGCCGGAGGTGGCGCGGCCCATCGGCCGCAGCGCCTCGTCGGTGGCGGAGAACCGGATGGACTGGCCGTTGGCCGACACCAGCAGCAGATCCTCCTCGGCCGAACACAGCACCGCGCCCACCAACTCGTCTTCGCCGCGCAAGTTGATCGCCACGATCCCACCGGACCGGTTGGAGTCGAAGTCCGTCAGTTTCGACTTCTTCACCAGCCCGTTCTGCGTGGCCAGCACGAGGTAAGGGGCGTCCTCGTAGCTCTTGATCTGGATGACCTGGGCGATGCGCTCCTCCGGCTGGAAGGCCAGCAGGTTCGCGACGTGCTGACCACGCGCGGTCCGCAGGGCTTCGGGAAGCTCGTAGGCCTTCGCCCGGTACACCCGGCCCTGGGTGGTGAAGAACAGAATCCAGTCGTGGGTGGAGCAGACGAAGAAGTGCCGCACGATGTCGTCCTGCTTGAGCCCGGCACCCTGGACGCCCTTGCCGCCGCGTTTCTGGCTGCGGTACAGATCGGTCTTGGTGCGCTTGGCGTAGCCGGTTTCGGTAATGGTGACGACGACGTCCTCGCGGGCGATCAGGTCTTCGTCGCTGACATCGCCGTCGGCCGCGATGATCCGGGTGCGACGGTCGTCGCCGTGCTTCTCCACGATCTCGCCGAGTTCGTCGCGCACGATGCCGCGCTGACGTTCCGGTTTGGCGAGAATGTCTTCCAGATCGGCGATCTCGGCTTCGATCTTGGCCAGGTCGTCGACGATGCGTTGCCGCTCGAGGGCCGCCAGCCGCCGCAGCTGCATGTCCAGGATGGCCTGGGCCTGGATCTCGTCGATGTCGAGCAACTCGATCAGGCCGGCGCGGGCGATGTCGACGGTCTGCGACGCGCGGATCAACGCGATCACCTCGTCGAGTGCGTCGAGCGCCTTGACCAGACCGCGCAGAATGTGAGCCCGCTCGTTGGCTTTTCGCAACCGGTAGGTGGTGCGCCGGACGATGACGTCGAGTTGGTGTTCGACGTAGTAGCGGATCATCTGGTCCAGGCGCAGGGTCCGCGGCACCCCGTCGACGATGGACAGCATGTTCGCACCGAAACTGGTCTGCAGCTGGGTGTGCTTATAGAGGTTGTTCAGCACCACCTTGGCCACGGCGTCGCGCTTGATCTCGACGACGATGCGCAGCCCGACCCGGTCGCTGGACTGGTCTTCGATGTTGGAGATGCCGGCCAGCCTGCCGTCGCGCACCTGTTCGGCGATCGAGGTGATGAAGTTGTCGTGGTTGACCTGATACGGCAGCTCGGTGATCACCAACGACGTACGGCCGCGCGAATCCTCTTCCACCTCAACGACTCCGCGCATCCGGATGGAACCGCGGCCGGTCGTGTAGGCATCGGAGATACCTTGGGATCCAACGATCAGGCCGGAGGTGGGGAAGTCGGGACCCTTGACCCGCTCCATGCACGCCGCGAGCGTCGCCTCTTCGTCGGCGTCGTAGTTGTCCAGACACCAGAACACCGCCTCGGCGAGCTCGCGCAGGTTGTGCGGCGGGATGTTGGTGGCCATGCCGACGGCGATGCCGCCCGAACCGTTGGCCAACAGGTTGGGGAACCGGCTGGGCAGCACGGTCGGCTCCTGCACCCGCCCGTCGTAGTTGGGGATGAAATCGACTGTCTCCTCATCGATTTCGCGCAGCATCTCCATGGCCAGCGGCGTCAGTCGGGCCTCGGTGTTGTGGCTGACGAATCCGTTGGTCAGGAACGCGTGATCATCGGTGTCGACACGGAGGCTGTATACCGGCTGGACGCCCGCTGCGGTGACGGCAGCGACCTTCGCGTAGTAGAAGCGGCCGTCGGTGAGATCGGTGGCGATGGCAGAAGCATCAACATCGTTCCCGTATTCGCGGAGGAACTGCTGGAGGCCGGGTACGTCTTCGGCCGCGACGGGTATGCGGGCGGACGCTTGAGTATTGGCGACATATCCGGCGTTCATCACCACGCAGTCACCCGGTCGAATTTCTTCGATGAGCTTCCAAAGGACCGTCGGCACACCACCGAGGTTCACTAGACACAGCAGCGGGTGGTTCGCGGTGCCTGTTACCTCATGCCCGTCCTCTGTCCGCACCTGGAATACTGCGTGTTCCCCAGAGTGAAAGAGCCGATCTGCCACGACAGGCGCACCGTGCCGGTCCAGGACCTTGAGTTCAATGACATTGTCGCTGTTGGCCTTTGCATCAGGCACCACATCCGCGATTCGGATCGAACGACCTTCCGGCAACGCCACCAACGCATCACCAGTCACGCAGTACCGCATCGCGGCCGGCGGGTCATTCCCCGGTGAACCGAAGTTGCCCTGCCCGTCAACCAGCGGGTAGCGCAGTGACCACGGCTGGGCCATGCGCACCAGCGTGTCGTAGATCGAGGCGTCACCGTGCGGGTGGTAGTTACCCATCGTCTCGGCCACCGAGCGTGCCGACTTCGCATGGCTGCGATCCGGCCGGAAACCGCTGTCGTACATGGCATACAGCACGCGGCGGTGCACCGGCTTGAGGCCGTCGCGGACTTCCGGCAGGGCGCGGCCGACGATCACGCTCATCGCGTAATCGATGTAGCTGCGCTGCATCTCCTGCTGAATGTCGACCGGTTCGATCCGGTCTGCGGGTCCATCACCAGGCGGCAGCGTCGTGTCAGTCATAGATTCCTCGTCTGCTGGTTGAAACGCGGACTGCGGTTAAACGTCTAAGAAGCGAACGTCTTTGGCGTTACGGGTGATGAAGCTGCGCCGCGCCTCGACGTCCTCACCCATCAGGATGGAGAACAGCTCGTCGGCCGCGGCGGCGTCGTCGAGGGTCACCTGGCGCAGCACCCGCACCGACGGGTCCATCGTGGTTTCCCACAGCTCCTTGGCGTCCATCTCGCCCAGACCCTTGTAGCGCTGGATGCCGTCTTCTTTGTTGATCTTCTTGCCGGCCTTCGTCCCCGCCTCCAGCAGACCGTCGCGTTCCCGGTCGGAGTAGGCGAATTCGGGCTCGGTGCGCTGCCACTTCAGCTTGTACAGCGGCGGCTGGGCCAGGAACACGTGGCCGTGTTCGAGCAGCGGACGCATGAAGCGGAACAACAACGTCAACAGCAACGTCGAAATGTGTTGTCCGTCAACGTCGGCGTCGGCCATCAGCACGATCTTGTGATAGCGCAGTTTGGTGATGTCGAACTCGTCGTGAATGCCGGTGCCGAGCGCGGTGATGATGGCCTGGACTTCCGTGTTCTTCAGCACCCGGTCGATGCGGGCCTTCTCCACATTGATGATCTTGCCGCGCAGCGGAAGGATCGCTTGGAACATCGAATCACGCCCGCTCTTGGCCGAGCCGCCGGCCGAGTCCCCCTCCACCACATACAGTTCGGACTTTCGCGGGTCGGTCGAGCGGCAGTCGGCGAGCTTACCGGGCAGGCCGCCGAGGTCCGTTGCGCTCTTGCGGCGCACCAGCTCCCGCGCCTTGCGCGCGGCCATCCGAGCCTGCGCGGACGACACCGCTTTGTTCACCACGGTTTTAGCTTCGGAGGGGTTGGCCTCGAACCAGTGCGTGAGCTGTTCGTTGCACACCTTCTGCACGAACGACTTGACTTCGGTGTTGCCCAGCTTGGTCTTGGTCTGGCCCTCGAACTGTGGTTCGGCGACCTTCACCGAGATGACCGCGGCCAAACCCTCGCGGATGTCATCCCCGGTCAGGTTCGGGTCCTTCTCCTTGAGCAGCTTCTTGTCTTTGGCGTACTTGTTGACCACCGATGTCAGGGCGCTGCGGAAGCCCTCTTCGTGGGTTCCGCCCTCGTGGGTGTTGATCGTGTTGGCGAAGGTGTGCACCGATTCGGAGTAGCCGCCGTTCCACTGCATCGCGATCTCGACCTCGTGGCCAGTGCCTTTGCCTTCGAAGTCGATGACGCTCTGCTGGATCGGACTCTTGGTCCGGTTGATGTGTTTGACGAAATCGACCAGACCGCCGGGGTACTGGAAGGTGCGCTTCTTGACCTTGTGCGGGGCTTTGGATTCGGCCGCCTTTTCCTCGGCAGACTTCGGGGCTTCGGCGGTATCGCTGACGACTTCATCGACGATTTCGTCCTGCTCCACCCGCTCGTCGGTGAGATTGATGGTCAGGCCCTTGTTCAGGAAGGCCATCTCCTGGAGTCGGCGCGCGACCGTCTCGAAGTCGTATTGAGTGGTTTCGAAGATCTCGGAGTCTGCCCAGAATCTGATCGTGGTCCCGGTCTTCCTGGTCGCCTCACCCTGCTTGAGGGTGCCCGGCACGGCGCGGTCGTAGTACTGCGACCATTCATATCCGTCGCGTTTGATATCGACCTCGAGTCGCTTCGAGAGCGCGTTCACCACCGACACACCCACGCCGTGCAACCCGCCACTGACGGTGTAGCCGCTGTTCTCGCCGCCGAATTTGCCGCCGGCGTGCAGTTGGGTCATGACCACGTCGACGGTCGGCGCGCCGGTAGCGTGCATGGCCACCGGAATCCCGCGGCCGTCGTCGGCGACCTCGACACTGCCGTCGTCGAGCAGGCGCACGTCGACCTTGGTGGCGTAACCGGCCATCGCCTCGTCGACCGAGTTGTCGACCACCTCCCAGATCAGGTGGTGCAGGCCGCGCTCCCCGGTGGAGCCGATATACATGCCGGGGCGTTTGCGGACCGCCTCCAATCCTTCCAGGACGGTGATGGCGGAAGCGCCGTATTCGTTTGCCTTCTTCTTCGGGGCAGCCACGGTCGGAATGCTCTCCTTGGGGTTGCATGCGCGCGGTCCAGTCACCGCAGCGGGCGCATTCGCCTACTCTACCGTGAACCACCGTCAGCACCGATTTTGTGGGCGCGTTTCCGCCCATCTGATTGCGCCGTGCGCTCAATTTCTTCGCTGTTGCCGCGTCCCGACGTTCCAGATAAGCCTCTGTCAGTTTCTGGCGGCTCTGAGACGGCTGTGACCGGTGTCTTGTCAAGCCGGTGCAACAGCCCTAGCCATAGGTGTCGCGGGGCCCGCGCCCGGGAATGTGACGGGGCCCCTTCCGCCAGGACGGCGCCGCCGGGCCGGTGATCCTCAGCGACGTCACCACGCCGTTGCCGACAGCCGCGGCGATCTTGGCTAAAAGTTGAGCCTGCATCAACCGCAACTGGGTGGCCCATGCCGTCGATTCGGCCGTTACGCTGAGCACCCCGTCATGCAGTGCGACCGGGGTGGCATGTTCGGCGATCTGCGCACCGACCACCGACATCCAATGGCCGAAAACGGTGCCTTCGGCCACGTGGGTGGTCCAGCCCTGTTGCTTGGCCAGGTCGCGGGCCAACCGTCCCAAGGGTTGCGGATCACGCTGATCCGGGCCCGGCCCCGACCATCTGCGCCGCGCCCCGGCGATGCGCCGGCGGGGGAGCGGCGCGGCGCGGCCACGACCGGCGTCCTGCCCCCGCTCGCGGGCAGCCGCCCGGGCCTCCTCCAGGGTGCGGCGCACCAGATCGAGGCCGCGCTGGTTGACGTCGTCTTGGTTGTCCTCGGTCATGCCCGCACCTCCGAGACCGGACCCAGGTCACTGTCACGTAGCTCGACGGTCAAGCGTCTGGCCTCCCAACCATCGGGGATGTCTTCGGGCACGGCCGCGGTCACCAGCACTTGCTCGGCGGATTCGGCGACGGTGGCCAACGCGCGGCGCCGTTTGGTGTCCAGTTCGGCGAAAACGTCGTCGAGTAACAGCACCGGATCGCTGCCGTCGGTGCGTAGCAGTTCGTAGGCGGCCAGCCGCAAGGCCACCGCAAACGACCACGACTCGCCGTGACTGGCGAAACCCTTGGCGGGTTGGTCGCCCAGGCGCAGTTCCAGGTCATCGCGGTGCGGACCGACCAGACACACGCCACGTTCGAGCTCGGCAGTCCGCCGTGCCGCCAGAGCGCTCAACAATGCGGCTTCCAACGAGTGCGCATCGGTGCCGGCCGCGGGTGCCAGCGCATCCGTGCTGGCACGGTAACCGATTGTGGCCGAACGTGATTCGGGTGCCAGTAGCTGATAGGCCTTTTCGACCTCTGGTGTCAACTGGTTCACCAGATCGATGCGCGCGGCCATCAGGGCGGCGCCATGCTCGGCGAGCCGGCTGTCCCACACCTCGAGGGTGTCCAGCGCTCCCCGGTCGCCCCGCAATCGCGCACCGGACAACGATTTCAGCAATGCGGTGCGTTGACGGAGCACCTTGTCGTAGTCGGCGCGCACCCCGGCGATGGTCGGTCGCCGCACCGTCGCCAGGTCATCCAGATAGCGGCGACGATCAGCCGGGTCACCTCGCACCAGCGCCAAGTCCTCCGGGGCGAACAACACCGCGCGCAGCACCCCGACGATCTCCCGGGTGCTGCGTACCGGTGACCGGTTGAGCCGGGCTTTGTTGGCCCGGCCCGCGGCGATCTCGAGGTCGACGGCACATTCTCGGCCCTCGTTGACCACGATCGTCGACACCACGGCGCGCTCGGCACCGGCCCGGATCAGAGGTGCATCGGTGCCAACGCGATGCGAACCCAGTGTGCTCGAATACCAGAGCGCCTCAAGGATATTGGTTTTTCCGAAGCCATTTCGGCCGACGAACACCGTGCGCCCCGGCTCGAGGTCGAGGTCGGCACGCGCCCAGGACCGGAAATCCCGCAACGCCAAATGCCGGACGTACACCTACTTCGCACCTCTGTCGGGACCCGGTGCTCAGCCCGGTAGCCGCACCGGCATCAGCAGATACACGTATTCCGTGGGCACCGCCGGGAACGGGCCGTTGCCGCTCGGCACCGGGTCGTCGGCCGCCGCGGGCCTTAACAACGCCGGTTTGCCCGGGGTGGTGAAACCGAAGGACACCCGCTCGGAGTGCAACGAGCCCAGCCCGTCGGTCAGGTAGGTGGGGTTGAATGCGATCGTCAACGGGTCTCCCGCGTAGTCCACCGCGAGGTCTTCCTCCGCGCGCCCGACATCGTCTGCGCCGGCCGACAACCGCAGCATGCCCTCAGCGAATTCCATCCGAATCTGTGCACCCCGGTCGGCCACCAACGCCACCAGCTTGATCGCCTCGGTCAGTTCGGCCACGTTGATGGTGGCGACCGCGGTGTGCTCGGCCGGTAGCAGCTGGCGGAATTTCGGGAATTCGGCATCGAGCAACCGGGTGGTGCTGCGCTTGCCGTTTCCGGTGATGCCCAGCAGGCCGTCCTTTCCGACCGTCGATCCGGCGCCCAGCGACAGCCGAACCTCCGAACCGTCGGCGCCCGCTTTGGCCGCCTCGGCCAAAGTCTTGGCCGGGACCAGAACCGCCGCCTCGATGTCGGGCGACAGCGCCGACCAGGTCAGCTCCCGGACCGCCAGGCGAAACCGGTCGGTTGCCGCCAAAACCACCGTCTCCCCGGAAATCTCGACCCGGATACCGGTCAGCATCGGCAACGTGTCGTCCCGGCCTGCTGCGATCGCGACCTGCCCGATCGCCTCGGCGAACAGTTCGGCAGGCAGTGTGCCGGTCTCCTCGGGCAACGTCGGCAGGGTCGGGTAATCCTCGACAGCCATCGTCGGCAGCGAGAACCGGGCACTTCCGCAGGTCAGCGCGACGCGGTTGCCGTCGACATAGAAGTCCACCGGCTTGTTGGGCAATGCTCTGGTGATATCGGACAGCAGCCTGCCGGACACCAAAACGCTTCCCGGTGAGGCGATTTCAGCAGCGACCTGCACTTCGGAGGAAACCTCGTAGTCGAATCCCGAAATGGTCAGCCCGTCCTCGCCACCGGTGAGCAACACCCCGGAAAGTACCGGCACGGTCGGCCGGGACGGCAGGTTCTTGGCCACCCACGACACCGCATCGGCGAAGGACTCCCGGACCAAGCGAAACTTCAAATCGGTGACAGCCCGTGTTGTAGCCGCGTCCATTGCGTCCCTTCACCTAACGTGACTTTCAAATCCGTGCCCAGCTCCCCCGCCGGCGTTGGGGACCCTCCGTGACGAACGCCGGTGGCGGTGATTCGCCACGACGACCGCAACAGCAGTCGAACAACAACCGTAGAGCCTCCGAGGCCAACTTGAAAGCTAGTCGTCGGCGGGGACAAGGAGGGTTCGGGGCTGCTCCGCGCATCGTGTGCGGACCGATGTCCCCAGTCGCGTTCTTCAAAGAAGAAATGACGAAGAGATCTCAATATCAGTATTAAGGGCTGTGCAATCTGGGGACAGGACGCTCTTGCCGCAGCTTGGAAGCGGAAGAGCGCTGTGGATGGCTGTGGGTGGGGCTGTGTGATCCGCGGTGCACGGTTGGGGACGAATGACCGATGTGCACCGCGCGATGAGTCCTGCACTCCAGTTTCGGCCAGTTGTACACACGCCTACTCACACCGCAGAGGTGATACCGGTGTGACTCGAGGGAGAAAAGTTTTTTGCAGAATTTCCGGCCGGGAGGGCGTTTCAGCGCTTGGAGCGCTGCCGGATGCGCGTGGTGAGTTCTTTGACGTTGTCGAAGATCTCGCGGCGCTCGGCCATCTCGTTGCGGATCTTGCGTTCGGCGTACATCACCGTGGTGTGATCGCGGCCGAACGCCTGGCCGATCTTGGGCAGCGAGAGGTCGGTGAGTTCACGGCAGAGGTACATCGCGATCTGCCGGGACTGGGCCAGGGGGCGTGCCTTACCCGGACCCCGCAGTTCCTCGACGGTGGTGTCGAAGTACTCGGCGGTGGCCGCCATGATGGTCGCCGCGCTGATTTGCATGCCGCTGGCGTCGGCGATCAGGTCGCGCAACACGATCTCGGCCAACGACTTGTCGATCGCCGTCTTGTTCAGCGAGGCGAAAGCGGTGACCCGGATGAGCGCCCCTTCGAGTTCCCGGATGTTGCGTTCGATGCTGCTGGCGATGAGCTCGAGCACGTCGTCGGGCACCGCCAGCCGCTCCACTTGGGCTTTCTTGCGCAGGATGGCGATGCGGGTTTCCAGATCGGGCGGCTGTACGTCGGTGATCAGTCCCCACTCGAACCGGGTGCGCAGCCGGTCTTCCAACGTGGCGAGCTGTTTGGGGGGCCGATCGGAGGAGATGACGATCTGCTTGTTGGCGTTGTGCAGGGTGTTGAAGGTGTGGAAGAACTCCTCCTGGATACCGTCCTTGCCTTCGATGAACTGAATGTCATCGACGAGCAGGACGTCGACATCGCGGTAGCTGCGCTTGAAGGACACCTTGCGGTCATCGCGCAGCGAGTTGATGAAGTCGTTGGTGAATTCCTCGGTGGACACGTACTTGACGCGCATGCCGGGAAACAGCCGCTGGGCGTAGTTTCCGGCCGCGTGCAGCAGGTGAGTCTTGCCCAGGCCCGATTCGCCCCAGATGAACAGTGGGTTGTACGCGCGGGCCGGCGCCTCGGCGATCGCCAGGGTCGCCGCATGGGCGAACCGGTTGGAGGAACCGATGACGAAAGTGTCGAAGGTGTAGCGGCGGTTGAGGCTGGTACCGGAGGCGGCGGCGTTGTCGGTGGCGGTCGGGCGCTCGGCGAAGTAACTCGGCCAGCTGTGTCCGGGGCCCACGACGGTGTCACCGCGGTCGTTGTCCTGCTCCGGGGGTTCGGTGTCGGTCGATTCCGCGTCATGCACTGGGGCTTCGGAAGCAGGGGAGACGTCGTCGTCGGCGGGTGGGGGAGCGATGCGCACGCCGAGCTGGATCTGCTGTCCGAGGCGTCGGCTCAGTGCCTCGGTGATCGCGGTGCGAAGGTGGCGTTCGATCTCATTCTGGACGAACACGCTCGGCACGGAGAGCAGAGCAAACCCCTCGACGATGGTGAGCGGTTGTACCAGCTTCAGCCAAGCCCTTTGCTGGGCGGTCAGCGGCGAGGTCGTGGTGGAACCGTTGTCGGTCTCACCGTTGAGTTCGGAGACGACCGAGTTCCATACCGTGGCGAATCCGGAACCGGGGTCATCGGTCAACGACGCATCTCCCTGGTCCGACGGTCGAAGTACAAAGTTTCGGTAGCAACAACGCACCTGTCCACATGGTTATCCACAGATGTGGAAAGGAAGGTCGATAGCAAGCCGCAGCCTACCGGCAACGGCTCGCGATCTTCGTGCTGTAGACAACCATGGGATTGCCCGAGCAGCTAGTCGATCCGCCATCCTCGCTTCAGTGTCATTGTCGACAGAGTTCCAAGTCGTACCGGCTCGGAAACTACCCCGCCCGAAGCTAACAGTTTTCGCTCCGGCTGCCAACAGTTCTATGTAATCTGCTGGCGTCCTTCACGATCCTGCGATCCGGGCGGTTCTCGGGACCAGGATCACGCGGTGGGAGAGGATGTGCTGGGTCTGCTGGGACGGGCGAGGTTTGACCAGGAGAAGCCTCGTCAGTACCCTCAAACAGTCGCCCGAACGTCGGCGATACGGCTGCGACCCGGAATCACCATCTTCGGGGACCGCGCCGGCCAGCAAGCGAGAACACCTTCGCCCACGAGTTGCCGAGCATCAGCGGGCGGATTGTTATGCCATACACAGCGAGGAGAACGCGGTGGCCAAGGGCAAGCGGACCTTCCAGCCGAACAATCGGCGTCGAGCCCGCGTTCACGGATTCCGGCTGCGGATGCGCACCCGTGCGGGGCGGTCCATCGTTTCCAGCCGGCGTCGTAAGGGTCGCCGCGCTTTAACTGCCTGATCGCACCTCGGGTTTCCAGCGGTGCTTTCCGCACGGAACCGCATGAGGCGGTCCACCGAGTTCGACGCGACGGTGAAGTACGGGATGCGCACGGTGCAGCCCGACGTCGTCGTGCATGTCCGCCGGGCGAGTCAGCGCGAAGACGCCGAGGGCCCGCGGGTGGGCCTGATCATCGCCAAGCGAGTGGGTACCGCAGTGGAACGACACCGGGTGGCGCGGCGGCTGCGGCATGTCGCGCGACCGCTGCTGGACAGTCTGCACCCCCGCGACCGCGTGGTGATCCGTGCCTTGCCCAGCAGCCGTCACGTGTCGTCGGCGTGGTTGGAGCAGCAGCTGCGAAGTGGCCTGCGGCGGGCTTTCGAAACGGCGGGTGCCGAGCGGTGACCGTGTCGGTGCGCGGCCCTGCCAGTGTGGCCCGGTCCGGCGGCAGGGTAAGCACCCCAGTGGCGCGCGCCGTGATCTATCTGATCAACCTGTACCGGCACATGGTGTCGCCGCTGCGGCCGGCGACGTGTCGTTTCATTCCGACCTGCAGTCAATACGCCGTGCAGGCTCTCACCGAATACGGCTTGATCCGGGGTGGCTGGCTGGCAGTGGCCAGGCTCGCCAGGTGCGGGCCGTGGCATCGGGGAGGATGGGATCCGATTCCGGAGCGCCATGAGTGCCCGGTCGATGTGGACGTCTCGCCAGGAGCGGTCGAGGACCGCTCGGCGAAGCAAGGGGAGAGTGAATCTGTTGTTTGATTTCTTCAGCCTGGACTTCATCTACTACCCGGTGTCATGGATCATGTGGCTCTGGTACAAGGCGTTCGCGTTTCTGCTGGGGCCGGACAATTTCTTCGCCTGGGCGCTGTCGGTGATGTTCCTGGTCTTCACCCTGCGCGCACTGCTGTACAAGCCCTTCGTCCGCCAGATCCGCACCACGCGGCAGATGCAGGAGTTGCAG
Source organism: Mycobacterium sp. NGS49 (assembly GCF_059812565.1). NCBI lineage: Bacteria > Bacillati > Actinomycetota > Actinomycetes > Mycobacteriales > Mycobacteriaceae > Mycobacterium > Mycobacterium sp. NGS49. Next base: position 129,334 of record NZ_JCALCX010000012.1, read on the forward strand.
CCGCAGATCAAGGCGCTGCAGAAGAAGTACGGCAAGGACCGGCAGCGCATGGCACTTGAGATGCAGAAGCTGCAACGCGAGCACGGCTTCAACCCGATCCTGGGCTGCCTGCCGATGCTGGCCCAGATCCCGGTGTTCCTCGGGCTCTACCACGTGTTGCGCTCGTTCAACCGCACCACTGGCGGCATCGGGTTGCAGTCACTGTCGGTGGAGCAGAACAAGATGATCGGCAACTACGTCTTTACCGCGGTCGACGTGCAGAACTTCCTGAGGGCGAACCTGTTCGGCGCTCCGATCGGGGCTTCGATGACGCAACGTGGCGGGTTGGACGCCTTCGAACACTTCAGCCGGCCCGCCGTGATCGCGGTCGGGGTGCCAGTGATGATCCTGGCCGGTGTGGCCACGTACTTCAACAGTCGCGCGTCGGTGGCGCGGCAGAGTCCGGAGGCCGCGGCCAATCCGCAGACCGCGATGATGAACAAGCTCGCGTTGTATGTCTTTCCGCTGGGCGTGGTGGTGGGTGGTCCCTTCCTGCCGCTGGCGATCATCCTGTACTGGTTCGCCAATAACATCTGGACGTTCGGTCAGCAGCACTACGTGTTCGGCATGATCGAAGAAGAGGACGAGGCGAAGAAGCAGGAGATTCTGCAACGCCGGGCGGCCAATGCGCCGGCGCCGGGTGTGAAGCCCAAACGGTCCAAGGCGGCGTCGGCGTCCGGATCGGCGGTCGAGACGGAAGCTGCGCAGCCGAACCCGGCCGACGCCGAGGAGACGGCGGTGGACGGCAAGGTCGAGGAGTCGCCGTCCGCGAACACGCCGCCAGCGCCGTCGGCCAAGCCGAATGCGGCGAATCGAAGTAGCGGTCCGGGTCGTACTCCCAGACCGGGAGCACGGCCGAGGAAGCGCAAACGCTAGTCGGCGCCCGAACTTGCCGGGGCCGGGCCGGCCTACCAGGTCGGCTCGCCCGAGAACACCCAGCAAGACAGCGCGGTGTGATGCCGCCGAAACCAACCCGTGGATGAGGGGAGAGAAAGCCATGACGGACGCTGACACCACTGAACTCGACGTCGACGCGACAGGTGCACCGGAGGAGGCAAGCACCGATGCCGTGGACGAGTCGGACGACCTGGAGGAGCGGTTGGTCGCCGAGGGCGAGATCGCCGGTGACTATCTGGAAGAGCTGCTGGACCTGCTGGACTTCGATGGCGACATCGATTTGGATGTCGAGGGCAACCGCGCGGTGGTGAGCATCGACGGGAGCGACGACTTGAACAAGTTGGTCGGTCGCGGCGGCGAGGTCCTGGACGCGCTGCAGGAGCTGACCCGGTTGGCGGTGCATCAGAAGACTGGGGTACGTAGTCGACTGATGCTCGACATCGCCAGTTGGCGTCGCCGGCGGCGGGAGGAACTGGCGGCGCTGGGCGATAAGGTGGCGCGGCGCGTTGCGGAGACCGGTGAACGCGAGGCTCTGGCGCCGATGACACCGTTCGAGCGCAAGATCGTGCACGACGCGGTGGCGGCGGTGCCGGGTGTGCACAGCGAGAGCGAGGGCGTGGAGCCGTCTCGGCGCGTCGTCGTCTTGCGTGACTGATCCGTGACCGAACGTGATCGGCCCGTGATCCACCGAGTTACAGCAATGTAGTTCGCCGGGGGATCGGGCGGTGGCGGGACCAAACGGACGAACGGCCAGCGGAGCGGGAGGGAATGTTTCACGTGAAACATGAAGATCCGCACCATCCGGCCGCGAGCCCATCGGCGGGCGGCACCGATATTGCCGCCGAGATCTTCGGCCCGCGTCTGGGTCTCGCCCAGCGTTACGCCGAGGTGTTGGGCACCGCCGGTGTCGAGCGAGGGCTGCTCGGACCCCGGGAGGTCGAGCGCATCTGGGACCGGCACATCCTGAACTCGGCTGTCGTCGGGGAACTGCTCGCTGATGACGCCCGAGTAGTCGACATCGGGAGCGGGGCCGGACTCCCGGGAATACCACTGGCGATCGCCCGGCCGGACCTCGACGTGGTGTTGCTCGAGCCGATGCTGCGACGCAGCGAGTTCCTTCTCCAAGTGGTGGAGGAGCTCGGCCTGCCGGTCGACGTCGTGCGCGGACGGGCCGAGGAGCCGGCGGTGAGGAAGCAGTTGGTCGGCATGGATGCGGCCGTGTCGCGGGCGGTCGCGGCGCTAGACAAGTTGACGAAGTGGAGTATGCCGTTGCTCAGGGTCGAGGGATTGATGGTGGCCATGAAGGGGGAGCGCGCTCCCGATGAAGTCCGGGAACACCGGCGTGTAATGGCGGCCGCGGGTGCCGTCGATGTCAGGGTGGTGATGTGTGGCGTGAACTTTTTGGAGCAGCCCGCGACCGCGGTGGTGGCGCGTCGGGGACGGCCGATGCGGCGGACCGACAGGTGAGCGCCCTGAGATGGACCCGCACCGCACCCCAAGCACCGGGGCCGTCCGGTGCGACCGAGATGCCGGCCGAACGGACACCGTTGACATCGGTAGGGCGGTCACCCGTGAGCCCAGGTGCCGGTCCCGGCTTGGCAGCGACACCCGCGGGGGCGCACAATCCCACCGTGAATGTTTCACGTGAAACATCGACCGAATTCGACACCCCGATCGGGGCTGCCGCCGAACGCGCGATGCGGGTCCTGCACACCACCTACGATTCGGTTCCGCGACCCCGGCAGCGGCGGTTGTTCACCATCGCGAATCAGAAGGGTGGCGTCGGTAAGACCACGACCGCGGTGAACCTTGCGGCCGCACTCGCGGTGCAGGGGCTCAAGACGCTCGTCATCGATCTCGACCCGCAGGGCAACGCAAGTACCGCGCTGGGGATTGCCGACCGCAAATCTGGGACCCCGTCCTCCTATGAGGTGCTCATCGGCGAAGTCACCCTGCGCGAGGCTCTGCGCCGCAGTCCGCACAGTGAGCGCCTTTTCTGCGTCCCCGCCACCATCGACCTGGCGGGTGCGGAGATCGAACTGGTCAGCATGGTGGCCCGGGAAAACCGGTTGCGCAACGCGCTGGCCGAGCTGGACGACTTCGATTTCGACTATGTCTTCATCGATTGCCCGCCGTCTCTGGGTCTACTCACCATCAACGCGTTGGTTGCCGCCCCAGAGGTCCTGATCCCCATCCAATGCGAGTACTACGCGCTCGAGGGCGTATCGCAGTTGATGCGCAATATCGACATGGTGAAGGCCCACCTCAACCCCGCTCTCGATGTCACCACCGTCATCCTCACCATGTACGACGGACGCACGAAGCTCGCCGATCAGGTGGCCGAGGAAGTCCGGCGCTATTTCGGCGACAAGGTGCTCCGCACCGTGATCCCGCGCAGCGTGAAGGTCTCGGAAGCACCGGGCTACAGCATGACGATCATCGAGTACGATCCCGGGTCGCGTGGGGCGATGAGCTACCTCGACGCCAGCCGAGAACTCGCTCAGCGCGACCGACCACCAGCCGCGAAGGGATAAGCAATGACCAACCCGTCACGCAGGAAAGGTGGTCTGGGCCGCGGCCTGGCGTCGCTGATTCCGACCGGCCCCGTGGAGGGGGACCCCTCGACCTACGGGCCGCGGATGGGTTCGGCGGCAGCCGACGTCGTCATCGGCGGGCCGCTGCCCGATGCCGCCGCGATGGGGGCGGTGTACCGGGAGATCGCGCCGTCGGATATCGAACCCAATCCACGGCAGCCACGCCAGGTGTTCGACGACGAGGCGCTCTCCGAACTGGTGCATTCGATCCGCGAGTTCGGCCTGCTGCAGCCGATCGTGGTGCGTGCGGTTCAGGTATCGCAAAGCGGTGCGCACTACCAGATCGTGATGGGGGAGCGACGTTGGCGGGCCGCGCAGGAGGCCGGACTGGCGACCATCCCGGCGATCGTGCGTGAGACCGGCGACGACAACCTGCTGCGCGACGCGCTCCTGGAAAACATCCACCGCGTACAGCTGAACCCCTTGGAAGAGGCAGCGGCATACCAGCAGCTGCTCGACGAGTTCGGGGTGACCCACGACGAATTAGCCGCACGCATCGGCAGATCACGCCCGCTGATCACGAACATGATCCGCTTGCTCAAGCTGCCGATCCCGGTGCAGCGACGAGTGGCCGCGGGCGTGCTGTCCGCGGGGCACGCCCGTGCATTGCTGTCGCTGGACGCCGGCCCGGATGCCCAGGAGGAACTGGCCGGCCGGATCGTCGCCGAAGGATTGTCGGTGCGAGCCACCGAGGAGGCGGTCACCCTGGCAAACCGCAGCGACCACGCGGCGCCGACCCCGCCGCGGCGCAAGCCGATCCAGATGCCGGGTCTGCAAGACGTTGCTGAGCGGCTGTCGAACGCCTTCGACACCCGGGTTACGGTGGCTCTCGGCAAACGCAAAGGCAAGATTGTCGTCGAGTTCGGATCGGTCGAGGACCTACAGCGGATCATCGAAATGATGACGCCGAAGACCCCTGGCAAGGCATGACCGGACATATTCTGTAATTACGTCACTGTGACACTCGGGTGCTCAGAGCCGGCATACGATCGGCTGCGGGAACCGTCCTTCAACGGAGATATGTTGTGGGTCAAGACATTTGGAGTCCCGGCCGACTGCCGCAACGGTCCGGTCCGCAGGGTCGATCGCGGCCGGTGAGGAATCGGCGGGGGACCGCAGAGTTACCCGGCCACCACTGGCCGGAAAGCGACCGACTCTCCTATCCTGAGAGGGTTGCCATCCACTGTCGCGAGACGCGGGCGGGACACACGACGGCCTCACTGAGTGACGCTGCGGGCCGCCGCCCGCGCAGGAGCGAGGCCATGGGGTTGGGTACCGCACGGAGGCCAGGAGACTAGTGTCAGCTCGGATCACAGCGCTGCGGCTCGAGGCCTTCGAGCAGCTGCCCAAGCATGCGCGCCGCTGCGTGTTCTGGGAGGTCGACCCGGCGACCCTCGGCAAGGACGAGCACCTGGCCGACCCCGAGTTCGAAAAAGAAGCGTGGCTGTCGATGGTGATGCTGGAGTGGGGCTCCTGCGGACAGGTCGCGACGGAGATCCCCGACGAACGCAGCGAGGCCGAGCCGGCCGTTCTGGGATACATCCTGTACGCCCCGCCCCGCGCGGTACCGCGAGCCGGCCGCTTTCCCACCGCGCCGGTGTCGGCGGATGCGGTGCTGTTGACCTCCATGGGCATCGAGCGGGGGCAGGCCGACGCAGGCGTGCTGGACGACCTGCCGCACAACCTGATCACCCGTGTCATCGACGAGCTGGTGCGCCGCGGTGTGCGTGCGCTGGAGGCATTCGGGCGCACCCAGGCGGCCACCGATTTGCAGGAGCCGGTGGACGATGACGTCCGGCCGGTCCTCGACGCGCTCGGCGACTGCTCGGTGGAGCACTGCATCATCGATGCCGACTTCCTGATCGACGCCGGTTTCGTGGTGGTCGCGCCGCACCCGTACTTCCCCCGGTTGCGTCTGGAACTGGATAAGGGGCTGGGCTGGAAGGCCGAAGTCGAGGCCGCGCTGGAACGCTTGCTGGAAAACGCTCAGCTGCAACAACCGGTGGGGGCTTCTTGCGCGGCAGGCGGGACGGCCGCCGGAAACCCGTTGACGGCCGGGCGGGCAGGAAATCGCGAAACTAGGAGCCGCTGAGCCTGCTGGCCCGTTCGCGCTCGACGGACAGCTCGTGCGCCAGCAGTTCGGCAAAGGTGAAGGTTCCGGTGGGCCGGTCGTTCTTGCCCAACAGGTAAAGCCGTTTGACGGCGGCAAGGATGCCCTCGGCGATGGCATCGCGACTCTGCGTCGAGATCAGCATTTCCCGGTCGCCCGGGTTGGTGATGTATCCGACGTCGACCTGGACGGTGGGCATTCTGGTCAACCGCAGCAGATCCCAGGTCCGGCCGTGCACCCTGCAGTCCCGTAATCCGGTGCGGGCCACGACTTCCCGTTGAATGAAGTCAGCAAGATTGCGCCCGATGGTGGACACCGAGCCGTGTGAATTGCCGAAGTGAAACGACGCGACCCCGTTCGCGGCCGGGCTGGTCTGCGTCTCACAACGCAGGCTGATCATCAGGTCTGCGCCAACGGAATTGGCGGTGGCGGCGCGTTCGGCGTCCGACGGGCTGCGGTTGGTGGGGCGCGACAGAAAGGTCTCCATGCCGATGGCCGTCATTCGACCTTCGAGCCGGCTTGCCAAGTCCCACAACACATCTGATTCACTGATCGGTCCGTCCGGACCCTGGGTGATCAGACCGTGGTCGCTGCCGCCGCGGCCCGGATCGATGATGATGCGCTTGCCGGACAACTTCGGGCCCGAGCTGCGTACCAGCTCTTCCTCACGAATCGCGTGCGGCGAACCACCGCTGACCCGGGAACTGAGAAAGTACAAGGACCGCAACGTTTCCGGGCCGCAGATGCCGTCCGCGGAAAGACCGTACTCGCGCTGGTAGGACATCAGCGCATTGTGCGTCTGCAGGCCGAAGTGTCCGTCCACCAACCCGGTGTAGAAGCCGAGGTCTTGCAGCCTGGCCTGCAGTGTCGCGACGTCGTCGCCGAAAAGTGGCGCGCCGAACTGGTGATACAGCGTGCGGGCGCCGAGCCGGTACGAGGCTTCCTTGAGGGCGCGGTAGGTGGCCTCGCCGACCACGCCGTCGACCAGCAGCCCACGATGTTGCTGGAACGCACGCACAGCGTGGTCGAGTTCGCCGTCGAACACGTCAGCCGCGACGTGCCGGCCGGTGGTCAGGTCGTCGTCGGAGCTCTCCAGCATTCCCAGTGCGGCCAGCGCCGCCCGGATCTCGGTGACAGCGGCCCCGCGGTCGCCGCAGCGCAGCGCGTCGCCGTCTTCGCGGCGCGGACTCGGCATACCAAGGGCCCTCCGGGACTCATTGACATCGCTGCCAGAAGCAGCGCAGTTAACCGGTATTGTCGCAGATCCTCGCCAATATCGAGAAAACCCCAGGCCAATCATGGACTCGTTTCTGCAACGGGAAACGAGCCGGATCGGCGATCAGGACAGGTTGGGAACGGCGTCCGACAACTCCCGCAGCAACGCGGCCTTGCCCTTGGCGCCGACGATCCGTTTCACCGGCTGACCGTCCTTGAACAGGATCAGGGTGGGGATCGAGACGACCTGGAAGTCGCGCGCGGTCTCGGGGTTGGCGTCCACGTCGAGTTTGGCAACGGTGAGATCGGCGGACCGTTCGGCCGCAATCTCTTCGAGCACCGGCGCCACCATCTTGCAGGGCCCGCACCACGTCGCCCAGAAGTCAACCAGCACAGGCTTATCGCTGGACAACACGTCGCCGGAGAACGAGGCGTCCGATACCTCGATCGTGGCGGACTTCGCGGAATCGCTCATCGCTGTGCTCCAATCAACTCGGTACTGTCGGCGGGGCCGGCCGCCTCGTGCCCGGCCAGCCACCTCTCGGCGTCGATGGCGGCCGCACAACCGCTGCCCGCGGCGGTGATGGCCTGCCGGTAGGTGCGGTCCACCAGGTCTCCGGCGGCGAACACCCCGTCCAGCGACGTGCTGGTGGTGTGTCCCTGCACCAGGACGTAGCCGTCCGGATCCACCTCCACTGCGTCCCGGACCAGGGCCGAGCGCGGCTCGTGGCCGATCGCGACGAACACGCCGGTGACCGGCAGCGTGGTCTCCTCGCCGGTGACGGTGTCGCGCAGGCGCAGCCCGGTGACCGTGGTGTCGCCGTCGACTCCGAGTACGGCCTTGTTGGTGAGGATGGTGATCTTCTCGTTGGCCTGCGCCCGGTTGAGCATGATCCTGGAGGCGCGGAACTCCTCGCGGCGGTGGACCAGGGTGACGCTGCGGGCGAACCTGGTGAGGAAGGTGGCCTCCTCCATCGCCGAGTCGCCGCCACCGATGACGGCGATGTCCTGGTCGCGGAAGAAGAAACCGTCACAGGTGGCACACGAACTGACGCCGCGGCCCAGCAGTTCCTGCTCGCCGGGCACGTGTAGGTAGCGCGCGGCAGCACCCATGGCCAAGATGACGGCCCGGGCCCGGAACGTCTCGCCCTCGGCGGTCACGACAGATTTCACCGGCCCCTCCAGCGACACCGACTCGACGTCTTCCATGCGCAGGTCGGCACCGAATCGCAGCGCCTGCTCGCGCATCTGGTCCATCAACTCGGGGCCGGTGATGCCGTCGCGGAACCCGGGGTAATTCTCCACCTCGGTCGTCGTCATCAGCGCGCCGCCGAATGCGGTGCCCTCGAATACCAGCGGCTTGAGCTGTGCGCGCGCGGTGTAGAGGGCGGCGGTGTAGCCGGCCGGGCCGGAGCCGATGACGATGACGTCGTGGACGGTGTCTGAGGAAGCGGTCATGCGTGCCTTTCGGAACGGAAGCTGATCAGTGGGCGTGATCTGCAAATCGTACGAACGCCAGCGTAGGCGCGGGTGTTCCCGGCTGCGACGCACGACACCATGGGCGGCTATGCGCGCGCGATCGCGGTGGTGGCCAGCAGTCCGGTATCGGCGGCGTTGCAGTTCAGCGCCACCGCGAAGGCCAACAGGCTGTCGGGCGTGTCACCGCGCAGCACCAGTAGCACACCCGGTCGGGCATTGACCTCCACTGGCTGCGCGCCCAGCACCGGCTCGCTCGCCGGGTAGCCCAGGCCGCCGAGACAGGATGCGCGTTGGCTGACGTTGCTGAGCGCACCGAAATCGGGCGGGCGGCGCAGTAGGTCCCGGATCTCGGCCGCCGACAGCGGTATCACCGGGACGGGGGTGGAGACGGTGATGTGGTTGGCGGTGACGGGCGCGCTGGGCGTGGGATCCGGCTCGTTGAGCAGGGCGGTGGTTCCGACGCCGATGGCCGCCACCACCGCGCACAGCCCGGCGACGCCGGCGATGACGCGGGCCGGACGCAGCGGTGGCCGGGCGGCGTGCGCGGCCCCGGATGCCTGCAGTGCGTGCGTGACGGCGGCGATGACCTCCGGGGGCGCCTCGGGAGCCGGAGACGAGCCGGCGGTCGCGATGTCGCTGCGCACCCGGTGCAGCGCCTGCAGCGTGTCGGCTGCCTGCGGGTCGGTGCGGATGCGCCGGCGCACGCGGGCAGCGGTGTCGTCATCGAGCAGACCCGCCTGCAGGTCGGCCAGCAACTCGACGGTCAGGGGTGGATCTGGCGGGGGATCGTCGTCGGCGGCACTCATCCGCCTCAGTGTCCGTCATCGCCGCCGGGTGCACCGAGATGGCCCCTAATCCGTGCCGCGACGCCGGGCGTCGGTGCCGGCGTCCAGGTAGCCCAGCAGGTCGGCGAGCCGGGCCCGTCCGCGGGCGCACCGGCTCTTGACGGTGCCCTCGGCCACCCCCAACAGCCGCGCGGTCTCGGCGATGGAGTAGCCCTGCATGTCGACGGCGACCAGCGCCGCCCGCTGCTGGACCGGGAGTCGGAGCAGCGCGCGGTGCACCATCAGCGCCGTCTCCACCTGGCAGGTGCGGTCGGCGACGGAGTGCCGGTCCTCGATCGGTACCGTCGGACGGGCGCAAGTTCGGCGAACCCGATCCAGGCAGGCGTTGAGCACGATGCGGTGCAACCAGGTGCCGACCGCGGCGTCGTAGCGGAACGCGGCTGCGCTGCGGTGCGCCGAGAGCATCGCGTCCTGGAATGCGTCGTCGGCGTCCTCGCGGGTAAGGCTGGTCAGGCGCGCGAGGCGGTACAGCTGCCGGTGATGGCGGCGGAACAGCTCGGCGAAGGCCCGGCGGTCGCCGGCCACGTGCGCGGCGAGCAACTCGGTGTCACTGCGTTGCGGTAAACCCCGTCTGCAGAAACCCACCGCCGGACGGTAACCAATCCGCGGCGGCCGGGCACTTCACCTAGATCAGGAGGCGGCCTGGATCGTGATGTCCGAGACGTCGGCTCGGCTCTTGCCGTCGGTGGTGCCCAGCGTGGAGATCCAGACCAGCAGGTTCGACGTCGGTGAAGTCGTCTTGACCGGGATGTTGTTGTGGCCGGGCTTGAGCGTGGTGGCCGGTGTCAGGACCGTGGTGTCTTCCAGCTTCGACGGGTTCGGCGAGGACGACGAGCGGATCTCCACCTTTGTTCCGGTGCTGGAGATGTCGAGTCCGACCATGCCGACCACCGTGGGGGTCGGCAGCTGCAGCATCAGTCCGACCCCGTTCTTGAAACCGGGGAAGGGGACCGCGTCGGAGTAGGTGTCGGTCTGCCACACGGTGCCCGGGCTGCCGTCGATCGCGTTGCCCGCATCGCCGGGGTTGTCGGCGTCGCCGCCGGGGGAGAAGACCGTGGCTCTGGTGGGCTTGACGAAGCTGCCCGACGGGGCCGAACTGCCGGGCGACTCCGAGGCGGCCGAGGATGTCGGGTTGTTCAGGCCGAGCTGGTCGCCCTTGAGGCCATTGCCCACATCGCCGAAGATCTCGCTGACCACCGAGGCCAGCACCAGCAGCGCGATCAGCAGCACAACCGCGCCCGCCCCGAGGCCGATCAGGATGTTGCGGCGCCGCCGGGAGTAGATCTCGCCGCCGCGCTCGGCGGCCCGCCGGGGCGACGCCGGCACGGGTGGCTCGGCGATCGGACCGATCACCTCGGTGCGGTCGGCGACCGCGGTGGCCTGCTGCAGCAAATTCAAAAGTGTTGAGGCGCTGCGTATTCCGCCGTCCTCCTGGACCGAGCGGACCGCGACCGCGGAGATCTGGAACGGGATGTCGCGGTCGACCACGGTCGGTTCGACCGGCTGACCGTTGGCGTCGCGGTCGGCCGGCGCCAGTCCGCTGCGCACGCCGTACTCGGGCAGCGGCCACCGGTTGACCAGCAGCGCGTACAGCGAGGCGCCGATGCCGCGGATGTCGTCCTGCGGGTTGGCGTCGGGCATGGTCGCGGGGTAGGCCAGCACCACGTCGCCGTCGATGCTGACCCGCACCCGGCTGGGATGGTCGATGGACAGCGCGACACCGGCCCGGTGGGCGGCGTCGGCCGCCGCGGCCAGCGACTGCATCGCCCGGATGGCCCCCACCGGCGACGGCGAGGTGTCGGCCACTTCCTGCAAGGAGCCGCCGCGGATCCACTCCGAGACCACCAGACCTCCGGACCCGGTGTGCACCACGTCGAGGATCCGGGCGATGCCGGGCTTGTCGATCCGGCTGAGCCGCAGGGTGCGCGACAGGATCTCCTGCAACACCTCCTCGGGCAACGCGCCCTCGGGATCGACGAAGGTGAGCGCCACCTGCCGGTCCAGCGCGGTGTCCAGGGCCTGCCAGAAGTACAGGGGCGGCGTGCCGCCGTGGGAGATGAGCAGCCGGTAGCGCCCGTTGGCAATGCGGGCGCCCGGCACGAGATTGAGGTCGTCCTGCGGCGGTTCGGCATCGCGCTCCCGTGGCGCGTCGAATGGAATCGGCCCACGGCTGTCGGCGCTGCCGCCGAGCGGGTCCCGCGGCGGCATCCGCCGACTGGGAATGTCTGGCTGGAAATCGTCGGCGCGCGGCGGCTGCGGTTGCTCGCCGGCCGTCGAACGGGGTGAGGCGCTATCCGAAGTGCGGTCGGTCACCTCCGGTCCTTTCGCTATCCCGGCCCTGGCCACCGGGGGTCTGCGCCGGATCGGCTCCTGGACCGCGTGTCCCCCCGGCAGGGACGATTTTCTTTGGTCAGGGTACGTGACGGGGCGCGGTGCAGACGACACCGTGGCCTCGGCGGGCGCCGGACGCCCGCGTCCGAATCGCCGCTGGACGGCCGCAGCGGCCGCCTGCGCTTCGGGCACGCGCGCACCGAGCAGCACCGCGGCCAGGACCGGCACCATGATCAACCCGAGGACGAACAGGCGGAGCAGCGAGCCCATGCCGCCGTGCTCGGTCAATCGGTGCAGGCCGAGCAACCGATCGGCGACGTGGGCGATCAGCCCGGCCAGCAGCGACGCCGAGATCGTCACCAATATGGTGCGCACCGCGCCGAGGTCGATCAGCCCGCCGCCCTTGGGTCGCAGGCTGCGGCGCAGCAGGAAATGGCCGACGACGGCGCCGGCGAGAAAGCCCAGGCCGTTGGCCGTGCCGAGGTAACCGGCGACGAGGTCTTTGTTGCCGGTGACGTGCGGGGCCAGCAGCGAGCCGGCGATCTTGACCGAGGTGATCACGATGATGATCACGATCGGCGTCCAGGGTTGCTCGCGGGCGTAGAAGACCCGCAGCTGCAGCAGCACCAGGGCGTAGGGGAGCAGCGTGAACGCCGACAGCGCGATCGCGGCGCCCAGGTAGCCGGCGTCCACCTGTCCGAAGTGGCCGTAGGCGAACAGCGCGCTCCCCATCGCCGGGCCGCCGACGGTCATGAAGGCGACCGCCGGAATCAGGGTGATCATCGTCAGCCGGGTGGCCAGCGACAGGTCGGCCAGTACCGCGGGAATGTCGTCCGCGGCAGCGTTGCGGCTCAGGCGGGGCATCACCACGGTGAGCACCGTGACGCCGATCATGCCGAACGGCAGCATCAGCACCAGCCAGGTGTAGTTGTAGATCGCCGGGCCGGAGGCGGCGGCCGAGCTGGCGATCTGGTTGCCGACAACCAGGCCGAGCTGGCTGATCAGTACGTAGAGCACCATGGCCGCGGCCATGGTGCCGAAGCGCTTGAGGCGATCGTCGAGGCCCCACAGGGGGCGCAGGCTGATGTGCTGGCGCCCGATGGCCACCAGCAGCACCGCGGTCTGAGCGAACACTCCCAGGGTGGTGCCGATGCCGAGGACCAGCAGCTTGGCGTTGCCCATCTCGACGGGGTCGACCGACAATTCGCCGGGGACGGCCAGGTAGATGCCCAGCGTGGCGATGGCGACGACGTTGTTCACGACGGGTGCCCAGGCCGGGGGGCCGAAGATGTTGCGGGTGTTCAGGATTGCCATGAACACCGAGGACAGGCCGTAGACCAGCACCTGCGGCAGCAGCAGGTAGGCGAAGGCGGTGGTCAGCGGCTCGTTGACCGCGGGGTTGCGCCCGAGCATCAGTCGCACCAGCAGCGGAGCCGCGGCCACCGACAGCACGGTGGCCACGATCAGCAGGGTGGTCGCCAGGGTGACCAGCCGGCGCACGAAGGCCGTGCCGCCGTCGGGGTCGTCCTGCTCGGCCCGGGCCAGCACCGGCACGAAGATCGCGGTGAACGTCGCCTCCAGCACCAGGGCGGCGACCAGGTTCGGCAGCTGGTTGGCCACCGAGAACGAACTGGACTGCGCCGCACCCAGGATCGCGGCCAACAGCACGATGCGGCCGAAGCCGGTGAGCCTGCTGATCAGGGTCGCGAAAGCCATGCCCCACGACCGCGACACCACGGCGGCGTCGCTCAGTTCCGCCGGGCGGGCCCGCTTGGGTGCCGCCGGCCGCTGTTGCTGTGGCGTCCGGCCGGGGCGCGGTGGCAGCCCGGGTGGCGGCACGGTGCTGCCCGGCTGAGACAGCTGATGACGGGGTGGCGCAGGCTGCGGCGCCGGCCGCTGCGGCGCTGGATGCACCCGCCTGGGTGCGGGTTTCATACGCGGTGCTCTTCGTGGACCCGCTGCTCGATCGCCCGTTCCGTTCCGTCGCGCGGCCGCAGATGTCCGCCCGGTGGCGGGTCGGGGCGATCGAGGTCGGCGCGGTCGGGCTGGCCGCGGAAGCGATGCCACAGCCGCCGCCCGGCCAGGGCGACCAGCACCGCCGCCGCGGTGAGCGTGATCGCGAACAGCACCTTGCCGTAGGCGTTGGAGTGCACCGACAACCGCACCGGTTCGCCCAGCACAGTTCCGTCCGGAGTGCGCAACCCGACGTCGATGGCGACTCGCTGGGTGAAGTTGACCTCGATGGGGACCCGTAGCGGCAGGTATCCCGGTGGCAGCTCGATCTCACCGATGTCGCTTACCGTCATCCCGGGTGGCGCCTTGACCTGGAGCCGCACCCGGATGGGCACGGCCAGTCCGTTGTGCAGCGCGAGCGGCAGCGGGCTGTGCTCGGTGGCCAGCGTGTAGGAGCCGCCGGGGTTGACGATCGTGACCGAGCCGAAGAAGTCGTTGACCGTGGTGCCCACCGCCGTCAGGCGCTGCTGGGCGAGTCCGTTGCGGGTGTCGGGCGGCACCGACTCGCTCAGCGCGCGCAGCATGTCTTCGCGCAGCGGCGCGGTGTACTGGGGGCCAGTCAGGCCGGTGCGCTCGTCGGTCATCAGCGCCTCGGTCAGCTTCGACAGCCGGGCCACCTGCCCGGCGATCTGTCCGGTGACTTCGTCGCTGAACCGGCCTCGCTGCGCGGGGGAGTCGCTCGGTGGCACCGGGTTCTCGGATCGGGCGGCGGCGTCGGCGACCAGAGCGGGCAGCGGACGGGGCACGGCCAGGCCGGAATGTATGGAGGTGGCCAGCGCGGTCAGGATGAACTGCGCGTCGTCGCCCTGCAACGACCACACCGCCGGCGGCACCAGGATCTGGGTGCGGGGGCCCGCCTCCGGGGTGAGGCTGCGCCACAGCATGGCGCCCAGCGCGTCTTGGCGCCGGGCGGTGGCGGAGTCGTGGTTGACCCGGATCGACAGGGCGGGGTCCAGATAGGTGGGAACGACCGGGTTGGTGCCGGCCCCGGCCAGCGCGGCGCCGACGGCGGGATCAAACGGCGCCGCCACCACCTGCGGTGACAGCCGATGGGGGGTGACGTCGGCGCTGCCGGGGTCGGTGCCGTCCTGAGCGGAGAAATCGGCGGCGGCGACCGCGACCGTGCCGTCGTTGGCGTTGAGCAGGCTGACAGCGCGGCCGGTCAACGCGCCGTCGGGCAGCAGGGCGGTGCCGCGTACCGAGGTCACGTCCAGGATGCGGTCGACGATCTCGCCGTTGCGGATGGTGGCGGTGGAATTCAAGCCGGGGTCGTTGACGCGCTGCAGGGCATCCAGGTCGGCCTGCGCATAGGGCAGGGGTGCCACACAGGTGCGGTGGGCAAGGGCGCGCAGCCGGTTGAGCCACGTCGTCGCGGCGGCCTGGCCGGTGCCCGGATGGGTGGGGGTGCCCGGCAGCTGCGCCGGCCCGTCGGCAGAGTTGGACACGACGTAGCCGGAGGTCATCGCGTTGACGGTGACGAGCAGGTCCGGGTCGACGGCCAGGCACAGCGCGCGCCCGACCGCCCCGTCTGGGTCGACGTCGCGGCTGGTCGCGAGCTCCGCCGCGGCCAGCAGGATGTCCAGGCGGCCGCCGTTGGCCAACGAGTTCGCCAGGTCGTCGTCCACCAGGCGGACCGGGATGGTGCCGCCGGGCACGCCCGGTGCCAGCCGGGGCCGGTCGGCAAGTGGCCACAGCATGGTGATCCAGACCGGTTTGGTGGTCTCGGGTGCCACCGCGGGGGCGGCCTCGGCGTCCCGGTCGGCGTTGTCCGGCGGGACCCCCACCACCGGCAGCAGGAACCGCGCATTGTCCAGCCGGGCGGGTGCGCCGTAGTCCGGCGTGCCGTTGACGTTGACCAGTACCGGGTAGATGCCGGGCTTGTCGACGGCCAGCGACGGCTTGGTGAGCGAGCGCAGCGGCGCGGACAGGGTGAACCCGGCCTGCTGCCCCCGCTGCAGTTCCGGGGACACGGTAAGAAAGTCCGCGGCGGCCTCGTACTGGTCGGTGCCGCCGTCGAGTGAGGTGCGCAGGCCCGTTGACGCCGCGACTGCCGAGGCGTGTTCGAGGCGGACCATCACGTCGCGGACCGGCCGGTCGCCGATGTTGGTGACCATGCCGCTGACGGTGACGACGGGCTCACTGGTGGTGGTGACGACGTCCGGGCTGACCTGGTCGATGCGGACCTGCACGAAGGGCGTGGCGGTGGGTTCGCCCGCGCTCGCGCGCGGGGTGCTGCCAGGGGCGGTGAACAACATCCCGAAACCGGCCAGAATGCCGATCACTGCGGCGAGACGCACCAACCTGGACCAGCAAGATCGCGGCGCCGTCACGGCCCCCGCCCGTGACCGTTCTTCTTGCCCGGTTCCGGGTCGTTGGCATGGCGGGTGCGCGAGTGGGTCTGCGGCCGCCGCCGCGGGGTGCTGGGCGGAAGCGGCGGCAGGGCGTCCTCGCCGTCGTTCTGCAGCTTGTCGATGAGTTCGTCGGCCCGCTCGGCCAGGCGGCGTTCGTCGGCGTAGGCCAGCCGGGAGGGCAGTTCCCGGATGGGCACCCACGCCACCTCGGCAACCTCCAGGTCTTCGTCGCAAAGCTCCCCGCCCAAGAACCGCATCAGATAGTGGTGCACGGTCTTGTGCACCCGTCGTCCGTCGGTGACGAACCAGTAGTCGATGCGCCCGAGCGCGGCCAGCACGCCGCCGCGGATCCCGGTCTCCTCGGCGACTTCCCGGATGGCGGTCTGCTCGGCAGTCTCACCCATCTCGATGTGTCCCTTGGGCAGCGACCACAGCATCCTGCCACGCCGGTCGATGCGTCCGATCAGCGCGGCCACCTGCGATTCGCGTGGCCCGTCGATGCCGTCGATGACCAGCCCGCCGGCGGAGGTTTCGTGCACGGTACGCATCCGGTCGGGCGCCCGGCGCGGCCGCGGTCGCCGGCTCGCTGCGGTGGCGGGGGTGGGGGCGGTGTCGGCCGCCGGCTGGCCGTCCGTATTGTTCTCAGCCGGACGCGCGCCGCCACGACCGCGACGCCTGCCCCGGCGTCGACGTGGTTTGGCTTGTTCGCCCTCCGACACCCAAGCGATATTAGCTGGCACGGGCCGCTGTTCCCGATGCACTCGCCGTCGTCGGACACCTTTGGTCACGTGAGTCGCGTAAGACCCATTCGTCACAGCAGTCTCTGGATTGGGCGGGTGGCTTTGCGCGGCGCGGCATCGGGTGTGCGGTGGTGGCGGGGTTTTCGCGTCCAGGCCGCCCTGGATGCACACCGGAGTCGGTGAACGCACACTCGACGCCCAGCCCGGACGTGCGCTGAGTCACCGCGGCGTTCCTATTAGGCTCACCGAACGTGGCCGAACCCGTCCCGGACGCCGAACTGCTGACCGCGGCCGCGGTCGCACTGCACCAGTACGCGCCCCAGTTGCGCGAGCTGGGCACGGCGTTCGCGGCCGCCGGCTACGAGTTGTACCTGGTCGGCGGGTCGGTGCGGGACGCCGTGCTGGGCCGGCTGAGCCCGGACCTGGACTTCACCACCAACGCGCGGCCCGAGGAGATCCAGCAGATCGTGCGGCCGTTCGCCGACGCGCTGTGGGACACCGGCATCGAGTTCGGCACCGTCGGGGTCGGCAAGAGCGGGCACCGGCTGGAGATCACCACGTTCCGGGCCGACACCTATGACCAGGTGACGCGCCATCCCGAGGTACGGTTCGGCGATCGCCTGGAAGACGACCTGGTGCGCCGCGACTTCACGGTCAACGCGATGGCGGTACGCATCACCGCCGATGGATTGGGTGAATTCCTCGATCCGCTGGGCGGTCTGGTCTCGCTGCGCGCCAAGGTGCTGGACACTCCGATGGCCCCGGAAGTGTCCTTCGGCGACGACCCGCTGCGGATGCTGCGCGCGGCGCGGTTCGTCTCCCAGCTCGGCTTCACCGTGACACCGCGGGTGCTGGCCGCGATCGAGGCGATGGCCCCGCAGCTGGCCCGGATCAGCGTCGAGCGGGTGGCCGCCGAGCTGGACAAGATGCTGCTTGGGGCGCACCCGGTGGCCGGCATCGACCTGCTGGTGCAGACCGGCATGGGCGAGGTGGTGCTGCCCGAGATCGGCGGCATGCAGATGGCGATCGACGAACACCACCAGCACAAGGACGTCTACCAGCATTCGCTGACGGTGCTGCGCCAGGCCATCGAACTTGAGGACGAGGGACCGGACCTGGTGCTGCGCTGGGCCGCGCTGCTGCACGACATCGGCAAGCCCGCCACCCGGCGCCACGAACCCAACGGCGGGGTGAGCTTCCACCACCACGAGGTGGTCGGCGCCAAGATGGTGCGCAAACGGATGCGGGCGCTGAAGTACTCCAAGCAGATGGTCGACGACGTGTCCCAGTTGGTCTATCTGCACCTGCGGTTCCACGGCTACGGCGACGGTAAGTGGACCGACTCTGCGGTGCGCCGCTACGTCACCGACGCCGGCCCGCTGCTGGGCAAGCTGCACAAGCTGGTGCGCGCGGACTGCACCACCCGCAACAAGCGCCGGGCCGCCCGGCTGCGCGCGTCGTATGACCGGCTCGAGGAGCGCATCGCCGAGCTGGCCGCACAGGAGGACCTGGCCCGGGTGCGCCCGGATCTGGACGGCAACGAGATCATGCGGCTGCTCGACATTCCGGCCGGCCCGCAGGTGGGCCAGGCGTGGCGGTTCCTCAAGGAGCTGCGCCTGGACCGCGGGCCGCTGTCCAACGAGGAGGCGACGGCGGAGCTGCTGGCGTGGTGGCAGACGCGGGGCGCGGACGCTTCGGACTAGTGCAACTATTGCCGGACACGTTCAACGATGGGCTGCCAGACGGCGAAACCGCGGCCTGGCAAGGCAACGATTCCTGATGCCGGCGTTATCATCCCGACCCGTTCGATCGGGTCATCGTCGCGCAGGTTGCCCGGCGGAGGCTGGAACCCCCGGCCGTGGCGCCCCGTCCAAGCTTGCATGGACTACTGCATCGGCGAAGACGACGGCACGGCATCGATCTGGAATCGCACACCTGACGTCGACCTTGACGGGGACGGCAACTTAGACGCGATTGGGCTCGATCTCGACGGCGACGGCATGCGCGACGACGCGTTGACCGACTTCGACGGCGACGGGTCGGCAGACCACGCCGTGCTGGACATCGACAACGACGGCAACCCGGAAAGCTACTTCGTGGACGACGGATCGGGGACGTGGGCCGTCGCTGTAGACCGCGGCGGACAGCTGCGGTGGTTTGGTCTGGACGGTGTCGAACACGCCGGTGGGCCGCTCGTAGATTTCGACGGCCAGGGCCGGCTTGACGACCGTTTGTTCGACACCGACGGCGACGGAACGGCCGACCGGGTGCTGTCCAGCGACTCGCCGGGGATGACCGGCTATATCGATACTGACGGTGATGGGAGTTGGGACATTCGTGTCACGGACACCGATGGTGACGGAAGTGCCGACGGCGCATCCATTCTATGAATTCATCGAAACATCAGCGCAGCTAACGGCGCCAACCTTTTCCGCTTCCCACCGTTTGACAGGCGGTTGTTTCTCGTGTCCACTAAACAGCCTGATCAAACCCCTGTGGAGCAACGGCGCCCGGTGAAGTGACAGCGCGGTGGAGCTGGTCTAGCTTTACGCAGACCCTGGCTCGGGGAGTGCATTTAATTGAGGGAGACGTAAATAATGGCAAATGCGACCGTTGTCACGCCGGAATTGCTGCGCAATACGCAGCAGCGGATTGAAACGCGACTGCAGGAGGCTGTGGCAATCGCGAACCAGTACCTCAGTGGCCACGAGAACATCATCAGCGCGACCGGCTGGGCCGGCGACGCCGGTTCGGCATCCCTGAACACCGCCGGTCATATCCATCACGATCTGCAGCAGATCATGACCGGCGGACAGCGGCTGGCGCACGGGCTGGGACAGGCCGCGGTTCTCATGGAGAACCACGAGGCGGACGCGGCGCACAACCTCAACGGAGTCTTCGGCGGCGGGACTCAGGCCGTCTAGCCCCTTCAGCTTCCGAATCGCTGACCCACCAAGTAAGGA
Organism: Mycobacterium sp. NGS49; assembly: GCF_059812565.1. Classification (NCBI taxonomy): domain Bacteria; kingdom Bacillati; phylum Actinomycetota; class Actinomycetes; order Mycobacteriales; family Mycobacteriaceae; genus Mycobacterium; species Mycobacterium sp. NGS49. The sequence goes on from NZ_JCALCX010000012.1 coordinate 148,911, forward strand.
ATCAATCGTCATGACAGATCAGATCGTCTACAACCATGGAGCCGTCATTGGTTTCGCCGGGGAGGTAGGTGCGCAGGCCGCCCAGTTGATGGAAATCCACGCCGACGTCTTGCACATGACCCAGGCGCTCGGGGACTTCTTCCAGGGACATGGCGCCACGGCGTTCTTCGACGCACAGCAGCAGATGCTGCGCGGCCTCGAGGACCTGATTCAGACCGTCAGCCGCCATGCGCACACCGTCCACAATGTGGACGAGATGGCCCAAGCGACCGACGCCCAGATGGGCGCCTTGTTCAGCTAGCAACTTCGAGCGGGCCGGCGGGGCGCATGCACAGCGTGCGCCCCCTGGCCCGCATTGGGGACCTCGTGTTAACCACCACAGTCGACGGGCTCTGGGCCCTGCAAGTACTCACCGGAATCGAGACGGTCGCGCCGGAGCTGGGCCTGCGACCGCATCTGCCCAGCGCCGAGCCCCGGCGGCTGGCGCTGGAACACCCAGTCACGGCCGAACTGCGCGACGCCGGAGTCATCGACGCGTTCGGCACCGTTGATCCTCCGGTAATGGAGTGGCTGACGGTTCTTTCGCGCCGAGACATCGCCTTGATCATCCGGGTGTGTGCGCCCGGTCACGACCAACCGGCCGGGGTGCTGCTTGCCAGGTTTGCGCACTGGTGGGTGGCCATGGAGCGCTCGGCCGATCTGGTTCGCATCAGCGGTGCGGGCACGGCCGGCACCGAAGGATCGGCGACCACGGTCCTCAACGGTCAGATCGAGCGGTTGTGCGGCAACAACGGGCCCGCATCGCTGCGGCCCGTCACCCTCGACGCCGACGCCATGCGGACTGCGGCGGTCGGCCGAGAGGCATTGCACACCTTCCTTAACGGGCAGCAGCTCGACGTCGACCAACTGAGGGTGCTGACGCTGGCCGCAGATCGCAACCGATCGGCGCAAGCTTCGATCGTCGCCACCCAGGCCGGTATCGAGACGGGACGATCGCAACGCACCCACATCGAACCGGGCGCGGTGACAATTATCGACACCGTGGAGGGGAGACTGGTCGCCGAGGACGTCGAATCCGCGGGAAAGAAGTGGATGATCATCGCGCCCGGTACCAGCAGCAACGTCGCTGCCGCGATCAACCGCATGGTACGGCGCCTGCCGGCCCGGCAGGACTGGCATTCGTACCGCAAAGTTGTGTAGTCGAGAGGCATCACTCAAGTGTTAGCAATCGCGCTGTGAAGAACGCATGGAATACGGGCTCGAATACCGTTGAGCACAATGGGCTTTCGCAACGGGAAGCGTCCCCGGGCCGTTACCAGCACCAGGAGTCCGTTTCCGGCACCTTGCGCATTTCCGACATGGTGGCTCCGCGCAAGATCCCACCCGGAGCCGGTTGGCGCAAGTTCGTCTACGCGATCTCCTTCCAGACCATTAATCTCGGCGAGTCACCGGCCGAGAGACACCACCGAGAATTGCAGGCGCGGATCCGGCGCCACATCCGCAAGCAATACGTGATCGGGGTGATCTCCGGCAAAGGCGGCGTCGGCAAAACAACGATGACCGCCTGTATCGGCGGGGCGTTCCGGGAATGCCGACCAGACAACGTCGTCGCCATCGACGCAGCGCCGGGATTCGGGACGCTGGCGGGCCGGATCGACGAGTCGCCGCCGGGCGACTATTCGGCTGTGTTGAACGACACCGACGTCCAGGGTTACGCCGATATCCGGGAACATCTGGGGCAGAACAGCATTGGCCTGGACGTGCTGGCCGGGAACCGGGCCTCGGATCAGCCACGGCCGCTGGTGCCGTCGATGTTCACCGGCGTGCTGTCACGGTTACGCCGCACCCACACCGTCATAGTGGTGGACACATCGGACGACCTGGAGCACCCGGTGATGAAGGCGGTGCTCGACGCCTGTGATGCCCTCGTCTTCGTCTCCGGATTGACCGCCGATACCTCGTTGCCGGTAACCCGCGCGATCGACCTGCTGCGCTCGATGGGCTATCACGAACTGGTGTCCCGCAGCACCGTCGTTCTCAATGACAGCCGCAACAAGTACGACCCGGACGCACGCAGCTACCTCACGGAACGGTTCAAGCAATCCGGCGCCACCGTCGAATTCATGCCCTACGACCCGTATCTGGCCAAGGGCGGCATCATCGACACCCGCCACGAACTGAAGAAGCCGACCCGGCTGCGGCTGTTCGAGATCACCGCCGCCCTGGCCGACAAGTACATTCCGGATGCCGACAGGCCCCGCTAATGCCGAGGGTTTCGTTTCCGGCGCGTTGTGCCGTTGCAGTTGTCTGCGGTGAACACCTTCTCTCGCAGGTCTATCCGGCCTCGGTGCCGGTCGAGGTCTTCATCGACAACGCCGTCGAGTTGCTCAACGACGAGCTCAAGCGGCGTGGCCTGGCCGGACTCGAGGCCGGCGTCGGGTACGAGTTGCACAAAGCCAATGGCGTGCGGCTGGATGTGACGAAGACCCTCGATGAACTCGGCGTCGAAGACGGCGCCACGCTGGCTCTGGTACCCGCGGTCGAGGGGGAATCATTCGAGCCGCAGTACGAGTCGCTATCGACCGGGCTGGCGCGGGTGGGCAAGAAGCTTTTCGAACCGGTCACCGTGCAAACCGCCGCCCACACCGCGCTGGCCATCGGTGTGGCCGCCGCCACCACCATCCTGGGATTAGCTGTGCGGCAACGTTTCTCGACTGACTCGCTGATGCCCAGCATCGTCGCCGGCGGTGTCGGGCTGCTGGCGGCCGCCGGCGCGGTAGTGGTGTGGCGGTGGTGGCCGCACCGCGCCGACATGCTCGACGGCCTGGGTTGGCTGAGCGTGCCACTGCTCGCGGTGAGCCTGGGCGCCGGCGCGCCGGGGCACCCCGGATCGGCCCACATCTTCATCGGCACACTGTCGACCTTGGTGATGGCCTGGGCGATCGCCGCACTGACGGAACGGCACGCCACGGTGGCGGCCGCGGTCGTGACCCTGTGCGGACTGGTCGTTGCCATTGCGGCAGTGCGGATGTGGTGGCCGGTGCCCGCGCAGTGGCTGGGGATGTGCACCCTGATCGCGCTGCTGTTGGTCCTTACCCTGGCCCCGACGATCGCACTCTGGGTCGCCCGGATCCGGCCGCCGTACTTCGGGTCGATAACCGGTCGCGACTTGTTCCGACGCAGCGCCGGACTGCCGACGGATGCGGTGGCCCCGGTAAGCGAGGGCGGCGACGATGACGCAAATCCGGACACCACACCTCGTGGCGCACGAATCGCTGCGGCCGCGATGCGGGCCAATCACGTGTTGACCGGGATCTGCGTGGGGGCTGCGGTGGCGTTGCCCGCGGCGGTGTGGTGGTCATTGATGCCGGGCCGCGACCGGAGCGCTGCGGCAGCGCTGCTGGCCGCGCTGTTCGTGGTGATCTTCATCAGCAGGGGCCGGGCTTTCGCCGACAAGCGCCAGGCCGTGGCCCTGGTGTCCGGGGCGGCGTTCGCGACCTGCTTGGGGGTCGTCAAGTACGTCGTGCACGCGCCGGCTTGGTCGGCGCAGGCGCTGCTCGCCGCGTCGGTGCTGCTGGTCGCTTTCGCGGGAGCCGGATTGTTGGCGGCGCTGCTGGTTCCGGTCACCAGGTTCACCCCGCTGGTCCGAATGGCCGCGGAGTGGGTCGAACTCGCGGCCATCATCGCCGCGCTTCCGATCGCCGCGTGGATCGGGGGGCTGTTCACCTGGGTGCGCATGCGATGAGCCGGACAGCCGTTGGGGCCCGGCGGGCCTGCGCGATGGCCCTGGCCAGCGGTGTCGTGGCGTTGTCGACGGGTTATCCTGCGGCACAGGCGATTCCGGTGCCAACGATCGATCCGGCCCGGGTACCGGCAGACGGCAAGCCCGCCGCCGACCAGCCGATGCGGCAAAGCAACATGTGCGCACGGACCATCACCGTTGCCGATCCCAACGTGGCGGTGACCGCCCCGGGCTTCACGATGCTCAACATCAGCAAGGCCTGGCAGTACTCCACGGGCAACGGGGTGCCGGTGGCGATCATCGACACCGGCATCAATCCCAGCCCGCGGCTTCCGGTGGTGGCCGGTGGCGACTACATCATGGGTGGCGACGGGCTGATGGACTGCGACGCGCACGGCACCATCGTGGCGTCGGTGATCGGTGCCGCACCCCAAGGAACTCCGATGCCCGCCCGGATGCCCAGTGCCGCTGCCTTTGCGCCACCGGTCGGGCCGCCTGCGGTCGAAGGGGCGCCGCCACCGCCCGGGGGTCCGCCGCCCCCACTGGCCCCACCGCCACCACCCACCCCCGTGACGGTCACCGAGACCAGACCGGCGCCGCCACCCCCGCCTGCCGATGAACCATCCAACGGTCCGGGGGAGCCGGGTGTCGGGACGACCGACGTCCCGGAGGTGCCGGCTCCCCCGGCGGGAGCACCGGACGGCGTCGTCGGCGTCGCACCGCACGCGGTGATCATCTCCATCCGCCAGTCGTCGCGGGCCTATGAGCCGGTCAATCCCGGACCCGGCGACATGGAGGTACGGAAGAAGGCGGGTTCCATCGCCACGCTGGCCAGCGCCCTTGTGCACGCGGCGAATATGGGCGCCAAGGTGATCAATATCAGCGTGACGTCATGCGTGCCGGCCGCTGACCCGCTGGACCAGGCTGCGATCGGCGCCGCTGTGTGGTACGCCGCCACCGTTAAGGACGCGGTGATCGTGGCTGCCGCGGGCAACGACAGCGAAGACGGCTGCGCCCAGAACCCGTCGTTCGACCCGCTGGACCCGTCCGATCCCCGTGACTGGCATCAGGTGAAGACCGTGTCGTCGCCCTCGTGGTTCGCCGATTATGTGTTGTCGGTAGGGGCCGTCGACAACACGGGTGCGGCCATCAACAAGAGCCTGGCCGGGCCCTGGGTGGCCGCGGCGGCCCCCGGCATCGGCATCATGGGCCTGTCTCCGCAGACCGGTGGACCCGTCAACGCCTATCCACCGGTTCGGCCCGGCGAGAAGAACATGCCGATCTGGGGCACCAGCTTCTCCGCCGCCTACGTCAGTGGCGTCGCGGCCTTGGTGCGGGCCAGGTTTCCGGCGCTGTCCGCCCATCAGATCATCAACCGGATCGTGCAGACCGCGCACAATCCCCCGCGCGGGGTCGACAATCAGGTCGGCTACGGTGTGGTGGATCCGGTGGCGGCGCTTACCTTCGATGTGCCTGCGGGAGAACGGCTTCCGCCTGGGACGCATACCCGGATCGTCAAGCCGGCAGTCCCGCCGCCGCCGCCGGATCACCGCGCCCGCAATGTGGCGTCGATCTTCGCCGCCATCGTTGTCTCCGTGGTGGCGGCGACCGCGCTGATTACCCGGGCGCGGCGGGAGCGATGACCGCCGCAACGAGGCCGGTGACCGTCGTCGGCCTCTTTCTCGCGACCCTCGCCGGGTGGGCGACCGGTGGTTACGCCGGCGCGGCAACGGGTTTGACGCTCGGCCTGGTCATCACTGTCGTTCCCTGGCGGGGGCAGACGGCGTGGTCATGGCTCGTCTTGTGGTGGCTGCGGAACCGCCGGATTGGGTGGACTGAACCGCGCACCGTCGCCAACGACCGCGCCGGCGGAGGGGTGCGATGTCAAGACGGGATCGCGATAGCCGCAGTGCAATTGCTCGGCAAGGCACATGTCCCGACGCTGTTCACCGGCTCGACCGCCACCCACACCGAGAACGCCTTCGACATCACCGATCTGGCGCCGATGCTGCGGCAGAGTCTGGGACTGGGGGTGCAGTCGCTCAGCGTGATCAGTACCGGAGCGCGGCGGCGGCCTACCGGCGACTACCCGCGGGTGTACGACACGCTGATCGGGACCCCGCCCTACGCGGGGCAGCGCGAAACCTGGCTCGTCGTGCGCATTTCGGCGCTGGCCAACGCCGAGGCGCTGCAGGCCCGAACGTCGTTGGGCACAGCCACGCTGGCCGCCGCACAACGGATCAGTGCGGCGATGCGCCAGCGTGGGATTCGGGCGAGGGTGGCCACTGCCACCGACATCGTCGAGTTGGAGCACCGCCTGGGTGCATCGGCGCTGGACGTGCTGAATCGTCGCTGGAACTCGGTGCGGGGGGAGGGCGGCTGGCTGACCACATACTGGTATCCGCCCGGGGACATCACTACCGAGAGCCTGGGTCAGGCCTGGGCCATCCGTGCGGACGGAATCACGCAGAACATCACGCTTTTCGGCGACGGCGGCGTCACCGCTACGATGACGATCCGCAGCGCGCAACCACCGACCGGGCCGCCAAGCATGCTGTTGCGGACGTTGCCGGGCGAACAGGCGGCCGCGGTCGCGGCGAACCTGTGCGGGCCATTGCCGCCGGTGCGCGGAATCCGTCGTGGGCGGTTGACCGATCCGATTGTGATTCCAATCGGGCCTTCCGGCGTGCTGCTGGGGAAGGTGGACGGCGGCAACCGGATCATGCTGCCCCTCGATGACCCGGGCGAATTCAGCCGCGTCCACATCGCCGCGGACGACGCACTGGCCAAACGCATCGTGGTCCGGCTGGCCGGAGCGGGCGAACGGATCACGGTTCACACGCGCAATACCGAGCGCTGGGACAGTGTCAGGATGCCCGACGTCGCCGTCACCGACCTGGCCAAGCCGATCCCCGGTACCACTGTCAGCGTGGTGGACGGTACAGTCACTCCGGCGCCCCGCCCGAATACGCTTGTCTCCGTGGGTGACTTAGGCGCCGACTATCGCGGATCCGCCAATGTGCTGATCACCCAGACAGGTCCGGCGACGGTGTCGGTACTGGCCGCCGGTCAGGTCCACGCTGTCGAGGTCGAACTGTTCCGCGCCGAGAACCGTTATGTGTCAACCGAACCCCTTCCTCGGAGTAACGACCTAGCCGTGGTGGAAGCGCGATGACGAGTTCCACCATGACCGCTGCCGCTCGAAAGCGGTTCGATCAGGCGATGGCGTTGTTGGACCGCGACCCCGCCGCCGCAGGTAGTCGTTTCCGGGAGGCGACCGAGATCGACCCGTCGATGGCGGACGCGTGGCTGGGCCGGATCGCCGCGGGAGACGAGTCGTTGACGACGGTGCGGCATCTTTACGAGTACGGCTCTCGGCTGCACCGCGAGACGAACCGTCTAGGCGTGCGACTGTCCGCGCCGGTCAAAGCCGGTCCTTACCTGTCGATTTCGGTGACGGAGTCATCGCATGCGGGGTTGGCGCTGGCCAGTGCGCTGGTCGACGCGGGGGAGTATGCCAAGGCCGACGCGTTGCTGCACGAGCCCGCCCTGCTGGACACCTGGGAGAACCACCAGTGGCAGCAGCACATCGAGGCCTACCTGATGTTCGCCACCCAGCGCTGGCCGGACGTGCTCGCCGTAGCAGCAGCGGTGCTGCCCCCGCAGGCGATCATCAGGTCAGCGGTGACGGCGGCGACCTGCGCGTTGGCGGGCCATGCCGCCGCCCACCTGGGTCAGGCGCGTCTCGCGCTGGAGTGGACCGATCGCGTGCGGGTGCACTCCGCGACAGCCGCGCCCCGCACTGGCCGTGACGAAGCCGCTATCACCGCGATCGACGCAGCGGACTTCCCCTTGATTGCAGGTGATTTGGCCTACGTGCGGGGGATGGCGCACCGCCAGCTCTGTGACGAACCGCAAGCGCAGGTGTGGTTGTCCAAAGCGACGATCAACGGAGCCCTGATGGTGTCAGCGAAGCAGGCACTGGCCGACCCCACTCTGCAGCTTTCGATCACTGACGAGGAGGCCATCGCTACGCGGACCGACAGGTGGGACGTGCACACCCAGCGGTCTGTCCAGCAGCGCACCGAGGCCGAGCAGGAAGAACGGCGGAATCAGCTGCTGCAGGAAGGTCGGGCGCTGCTCGACAACCAGGTCGGATTGGCCGAAGTCAAGCGGGCGGTCGCCGAGTTGGAGGATCAGATCGAGGTCCGGGCGCTGCGACTGGCGGCCGGGTTGCCGGTGGCCAATCAGACCAATCACATGCTGCTGGTCGGCCCACCGGGCACCGGCAAGACGACCACCGCCGAGGCGCTGGGAAAGATCTACGCCGGCCTGGGTATCGTTCGTCACCCGGAGATCGTCGAGGTGAAGCGGGCCGACTTCTGCGGCGAGCACATCGGGGCGTCAGGACCGAAAACCAATGAGCTGATTGATCGTTCGCTGGGCCGTATTCTTTTCATGGACGAGTTCTACTCGCTGGTGGAACGACACCAGGACGGGCGACCGGACATGATCGGGATGGAAGCGGTCAACCAGTTGCTGGTGGCGCTGGAGGTCCACCGGTTCGACTTCTGCTTCATCGGCGCCGGATACGAAAACGAAGTCGACGAATTCCTCACGGTGAACCCGGGTTTGGCCGGCCGCTTCAATCGGAAGCTGCGATTCGAGTCGTACACACCCGACGAGCTGGTGGAAATTGCGGTGCGCTACGGCGACCCCAGAGCAACCGTCGTCGAGCCGGGCGCCGCCGAGGCGTTGAAGGCGGCCTGTGCGACGCTGCGTTCGTATCGTGCACCGGACGGCACCCACGGCGTCGACTTGATGCAGAACGGCAGATTCGCGCGCAATATCGTGGAACGGGCCGAGCGGCTGCGGGATTCACGGGTGGCCGCACAGCATCGCAGCGCCAAGGGGTCGGTGACAGTGGACGATCTGCAAACCCTGCGCACCCAGGATGTGGTCACCGCGGTGCAAGAGGCATGTGCGGAAAAGCATGTCCCGCTGGACCTCACACCTCGATGACGACAGCCCCGCCCTGCCCGCCGCCCGCGCACATCGCGGCCACACCGATTCCTCCGCCGCGCCGCATCAACTCATACGTCAGCGTGGTCACCATCCGCGCACCGGAGGCCGCGATCGGGTGGCCGAGGCTGCAGCCGCTGCCGGAGAAGTTCACCTTCTCCTCGTCGAGGCCGTACTCCCGGCACGCGGCGATCGGCACCGAGGCGAACGCCTCGTTGATCTCCCACAGCGCCACGTCGCCGGGCACGAGCCCGGCCCGCTGCAGCACCTTGCCGATCGATGCGACGGCGCCCAGCCCGCAGTCGCGCGGCGCCACCCCGGCCGCGGCCCAGGCCCGGACCTTGCCCATCACGTGCAACCCCTCGGCCGCGGCGTAGTCGGCACCGACCAGCGCCACCGCCGCGGCGGCGTCGTTGGTGCCGCTGCTGTTGCCGGCGGTGATCGAGAACCCCTCGATCTCCGGGTGCAGTACTTTCAGCCCGGCCAGCTTCTCCACCGTGGTGTCGCGGCGCGGGTGCTCGTCGACAGCGAACTCGGTCACCGACCCGTCGAACTGGGTGATCTTCAGCGGCAGGATCTCGTCGGCGAACTTGCCGGCGTCCTGGGCCGCCACCGCGCGCTGGTGCGAGCGGGCCGCCCAGGCGTCCATCTCCTCGCGGCTGATGCCGACCGACTGCGCGGTGTTCCACCCCACGGTGATCGACATGTCCTTGGCCGGTGCGTCCGGTGTCTCCACGTGGGTGGGCGGCATCCACCGCTCCTCGAACTTCAGCTCCGGACCCGGGATGCGCCAGTTGGTCAGCGGCGTCATCGACAGCGACTGCACGCCCCCGGCGATCAGCACCCGCTCCATGCCCGAGCCGATCTGGGCGGCGGCGTTGCCGATCGCGGTGAGGCTGCCCGCGCAGTGCCGGTTCACCGACTGGCCGGGCACGTGCTCCAGACCGGTGGCGGTGGCCGCGTAGCGGGCCAGATCGCCGCCGCCGTAATGAGATTCGGCGAAGATGAGGTCGTCGATGGCCGACGGGTCCACACCCGAGCGGCGCACCACCTCGGGCAGCACCGCGGTGATCAGCGACTCGGGCGGGGTGTTGACGAGGGTGCCCTTGAAGGACCGGCCGATCGCCGTCCGGACGGCACCGACGATGACGGGTGTGGCCATCTTTGAACCTCGTAATCTCTAACGGGGGACCCAGGCCCTATCGTAGCAAGTACCGTATTTACAATAGTAACCACGTATGTAACGTCTCGGCGGCGCCTGAAAACCGTACCGCTAGGGCCACGGCGGTCCTGGTGGACGAGGGGCCGGCGGGGGATAGTGCGGGGGCGGGTAATGCGGCTGGCTGCCGGGTCGGGGCGGGTAAGGCGGTTGGTTCTGCTGGGGGTAGGGGGGAAGACCGCCCGCCGGCCCGTAATACCCCGGGCCGCCCGGGGGCATGGAGTTCTGCGGCGCCTCGGGACGGCTCACGGCGGCCCTGATCCCCAGCCCAATGCCCGCGATCGTCACCACGGAACCGACACCGAGCGCCACCCAACCCATCGTGTGGTCGAGGTTGCGCTGCTCCTGGTAGGTCCGGGTGGAATGCCGGCGCTTCGTGCACGTGTCGCCGGCCTGCATGACCCTCCCGTCACACTTCACGACGGTCTCGAAGGCGAAGTAGGAACCGAAGGCGATCATCCCCAGCCCGATGAGGAGGAGCAGCACGGCTGCGAAGATCCTGTTACTCATGGGCACCTCTCCGGAGAATCGCCGAACCCCATTCACGGTCGGCACCTAGATACTGCGCCGCGAAGTCCGGGCATGTCCATCCTTGCCAAACCACCGGCGTCGTGTGCCACGTCGAGTTCGCGAATGCGCTGGCACACAACACCTTTGGCTCCCAGCGGGCAGCACTCGCGGCTCCCGTCGCGAGAAGGCCCGCGGCCGATCCTTGCAAGTGCGTTGGGTGCCCGCTGCACTACATTGCGCGCACATGACAACCCGGACCCGAATAGCGCCGTTTACGCACCTGTTACGTCTAAACTGCTGCCAGGATCGACACGCCGCACGAACTCAATGAATGGAGTGATTCGGGGGTGCACCGGATCTTGCTGATGACGGTGGCGCTGGCCGTGGCAATGGGATTCACCGCGCCGCCGGCACTGGCCATCACCCCGCCCCCGATCGATCCCGGAGCCCTGCCACCGGACGTCACCGGTCCCGATCAGCCCACCGAACAACGCGTCCAATGCTCGGGACCCACGGTGCTGCCCGATTCCACCTTCCACGATCCGCCCTGGAGCAACGCCTACATCGGGGTCTCCGAGGCCCACAAGTTCGCCACGGGTGCCGGTGTGACGGTCGCCGTGATCGACACCGGCGTCAACGCGTCGCCCCGCGTTCCGGCCGAGCCCGGCGGAGACTTCGTCGACCAGGCCGGCAACGGGCTGTCCGACTGCGACGCGCACGGCACGCTCACCGCGGCGATCATCGGCGGCCGGCCCGCACCCACCGACGGCTATGTCGGCGTCGCACCCGATGCCCGCCTGATCTCGCTGCGCCAAACCTCCGAAGCTTTCGAACCCGTCGGCGCCCAATCGAATCCCAACGACCCCAACGCCACCCCGGCCGCCGGTTCCATCCGCAGCCTGGCCCGCGCGGTGGTGCATGCCGCGAATCTCGGCGCCGGCGTCATCAACATCAGCGAAGCCGCGTGTTACAAGGTGACCAAGCCGATCGACGAGGCGAGCCTGGGTGCGGCCATCGACTACGCCGTCAACGTCAAAAACGTGGTGGTCGTCGTCGCGGCCGGTAACACCGGTGGTGACTGCGCGCAGAATCCGCCGCCCGATGCGGCCAACCCCGGCGACCCGCGCGGATGGAACAAGGTGCAGACCGTGGTCACGCCCGCCTGGTACGGCGACCAGGTGATCACCGTGGGCGGCATCGGCCAAACGGGCGTCCCCAGTACCTTCTCCATGCACGGGCCTTGGGTTAACGTGGCGGCACCAGCCGAGAACATCGAATCGCTCGGTGACCGCGGTGACCCGGTGAATGCCTTGCAGGGCAAGGAAGGACCGGTGCCGATCGCGGGCACGTCGTTCGCCGCGGCCTACGTCTCAGGGGTTGCGGCGCTGGTGCGCCAGCGGTTCCCCGAACTGACGCCCGCACAGGTGATGCAACGGATTGAGGCCACCGCGCGCCATCCGGGCGGCGGGGTCGACAACTTGGTCGGTGAGGGCACGATCAACGCCCTGGCGGCCTTGACGTGGGACATCACCCCGGGGCGGGGCACCATGCCCTACGACGTCCGCCGGATGCCGCCGCCGGTCATGGCACCCGCCCCCGACCGGCTGCCGATCACCGTGGTCACCCTCGCGATCGGTGGCCTGTTGGTGGCCCTCGCATTCGGCTCGCTGGCGGCCCGGGCGTTGAGGCGCCGGCGATGAGCAGTCCGATTCGGCTGAAGTTCAGCACCGGCCACACGCTGGTGCTGGCGGTGCTGGCGCCGGTGGCGATCCTGCTGTTCCTCCCGACCCGGCACTGGTGGGCCGGAATCGCGGTGGCCGCCGCGGGTGCCGTCATCGCCTTCGTCACCTTCTTCGGACGCCGGCTGACCGGCTGGGTGGCAACGGTTTTCGCCTGGCTGCGCCGGCGTCGCAAACCACCGGACATTCCGTCCGACCCCGTGGTCGGCGCCACGGTGAAGCCGGGCGATCACGTGGCGGTGCGGTGGCGTCGCAGCCACCTGATCGCGGTCATCGAGCTCAAGCCGCGGCCGTTCACGCCGACGGTGATCGTGGACGGCAAGGCTCACACCGACGATGTGCTGGACACCAGGCTGCTGGAACACCTGCTGGAAGTGCACTGCCCGGACCTGGAGGCCGACATCGTCTCGGCCGGCTACCGGGTCGGCAGGACCGCCACTCCCGAAGTGGTGAACCTCTACCAACAGATCATCGGCGCCGACCCGGCCCCGGCCAATCGCCGCACCTGGATCATGCTGCGCGCCGATCCCGCACACACCAGCAAGTCCGCGCAGCGCCGCGACGAAGGTGTTGCCGGTCTGGCCCGTTATCTGGTGGCGTCGGCGACCCGCATCGCCGACAACCTGGCCGGCCACGGCGTGGACGCGGTGTGCGGACGCAGTTTCGACGACTACGACCACGCCATCGATATCGGCTTCGAAGGATTTGTGCGGGAGAAGTGGTCGGTGATCAAGGGCAGCGATTGCTACACCGCGGCCTACACCGCCCCCGGCGGCCCGGACATGTGGTGGTCGGCGCGCGCCGACCGCACCGTCACCCGGGTGCGCATCGCGCCGGGGATGGCGCCGCAGGCCACGGTGCTGCTTACCACCGTGGGCAAGCCGAAGACACCGCGCGGCTTTTCTCGCCTGTACGGCGGACAGCGGCCCGCCCTGACCGGGCAGAACCTCATCGCCCACCGGCACTGCCAGATCCCGATCGGGTCGGCCGGCGTGCTGGTGGGTGAGACGGTGAACCGGTGTCCGGTCTACCTACCGTTCGACGACGTCGACGCCAGCCTCAACCTGGGTGATGCGCAGACATTCACCCAGTTCGTGGTGCGCGCGGCGGCCGCGGGGGCGCATGTGACCGTAGGCGCGCACTTCGAGGAGTTCGCCCGCCTGATCGGTGCACAGGTTGGTCCGGTGGCCAAGGTGACGTGGTCGAACGCCACCACTTACCTGGGTCCGCACGCCGGGGTGGAGCAGGTCATCCTGCGCCACAACATGGTCAGCACGCCCCGTCACCGGCAGCTGCCCATCCGGCGCGTTTCCCCACCCGAGGAGAGCCGCTTCCAACTTGCATTGCCGAAGTAGCAAGCTGTTCGATTTTGGTGCACGAACCTCGAACTTTAGCGACGATAATGGTTAGAGCATTAAGGAGGACGATCCGATATGACTCAGCCACAGACCGTAACGGTGGATCAGCAAGAGATTCTGTCGCGGGCCAACGAGGTCGAGGCGCCGATGGCGCAGGCGCCGACCGATTCCCCCACCGCGCCGTGCGCGCTCACATCGGCGACCAACGCGACCGAACAGATCAGGCTCAACACCGAGAACATGATCTCCTTCCTGGAGATCGGCGCCCGCGAGCGGAGCCGCCTGGCGACCTCGCTGCGCAATGCGGCCAAGGCATACGGGGACGTTGACGAAGAGGGCGCGACCGCCCTGAACAACGACGGCGGTGAGGTGGCCGCAGAATCGGCGGGCGGCGCCGGCGGCGACGAGTCAGCGGGGCTGCAGGACACTCCGCAAGTGGCGGCCGCGGGCGACGAGGGCTTCACCGACCTGGAAACCGCGGCCAAGAAGATCGAGACCGGCGATCAGGGCGCCTCGCTCTACCGCTTGTCAGAGGTGTGGAACAAGTTCAGCTTCGCCCTGCAGGGGGATGTCAAGCGGTTCCGCATTTTCCAGAACTGGGAAGGCGACGCCGCGACCGCGTGCGAGGACTCCCTGGAGCAGCAGCGCCAATGGATCGTTTTCATGGGGGAGAACGCGGCAGCGGTGGCCCAGCAGGCCTTGTTCATGGCGAAATTGCAGGACTACGCCAAGCGCAACCACCCCACCTCGGAGGACATCGCGGCGCTGAGGAAGATGGTCGCGGACGGCAACAAAGAGGCCATCAAGGTATACGCCCAATATCAGGAAACCTCCGAAAAGATCCTGCAGGAGTACGACACCAAGTCCGCCCAGGTCAAAGCGCTCAACCTGAAGCGGCCGCCGGCGGCCATCAAGATCGACCCGCCGCCGCCGGCGCAGACACCGGGCCTCATTCCCACCCAGGTGATGCAGGCGGCGGCGATGGCCGGTGGCGGATCCGGCTCCGGCATGCAGCCGCCCATGATTCCGCCCACCGGCGGCGGCGGCGCCGGCGGCGGCATGCCGGCCGGCGTGAGTGAAGAGCTCGCCTCGGCCCGTGACGCCGCCGCGAATCTATCGAAAGAGCCTGGCATGAAACCGATGTCGCTGGGCGGTGGCGGAGGCGGCGGCGGCATGCCGGCGATGCCGCTGGCACCGGCAACCGGTGGCATGGAGACCGGCGAATCGATGCGCCCCGCGGGCGCGGGCGACCTCGGGGGCGCCGGGCAGGGTGCCGCCGCGGGTCGCGGCGCGGCCGGCGGCAGTGGCATGGGCATGCCGATGGGTGGCCATGGCCAGGGTGGGGGAGGCTCCAAATCCAAAGGGGCACAACAAGATGACGAAGCGTTGTACACCGAAGACAGGGCGTGGACCGAAGCCGTTATCGGTCAGCGCCGCCGGCAAGACATGAAGGAGTCGAAGTGACCGACATGGATATGGACCCGCATGTCGCGGCGGCCCTCGCCCTGGCGGCGCGGTTTCAGCAGGCCCTGGAGGGCACGCTGAACCAGATGAACAACGGGAACTTCCGCGGCGAGGACGAAGCCGAGACCGTCGAAGTGACCATCAACGGGCACCAGTGGCTGACGGGTGTGCGCATCAACGAGGGTCTCATCAAGGAGTTGGGCGCCGAGGTTGTCGGTGCCCGAATCAACGAGGCTCTGCAGAACGCGCAGCAGGCCGCAACGCAGTACAACTCGGCCGCGGGCGAACAGCTCACCGCGGCACTCGAGGCAATGACCAAGGCAGCCTCCAACAACCACGGCTGATAACGCGCCACGCGCACTCCGGGCTTCGGGCATTCCGGATGGTTCGGCACGCATTTGTGCTGTGCCGATATCGCGCATTCGAATTTCGCACAGGTGATTGGCGGTGCGTTCGGCATCGAATGCTGATCGCGAAATTGCCGCAGCCAGCAGGCTTTAGCCTCAGTTACGCTTGGTAACCAGGTACTTAATCGGCAGACACGTCGCAGCGACCTACTGCCGTTCGGAGGAGAGTAGGCGATGGGCATTCCCAGACCGACAGGCGAGTATGCCGGTCAGATGCTTGAGGGCGGCTGGCCCGAGGCCGACGAGGACGCTTTCTACGACCGCGCACAAACATTCAACGCAGTGCTGCACCGGGTTGCCGATGTCATGGATTCAGCCCGCCACCAGCAAGTGGAGGTGTTCCAAGGAGGTGTCTGGTCCGGCGGCGCCGCCAACGCGGCCAACGGCGCGCTCGGCACGAACCTCAACGAAATCAGTACTCTGCAGGATTATCTCGCGACCGTAATTACCTGGCATCAGCACATCGGCAATTTGCTCACGCAGGCGAAATCGGAGATCGGCAACAATGTCGACGGCGCACACCGGGAAATCTCCATCCTGGAGAATGACACCGAGCTGGAACCCGAAGAACGCCGACAGGCGATCAATTCGTTGGTGTCGGCCGCGCGTCAGGCCAATGCCAGTCTGCTTGCCGAGACCGCTGAGCAGGTGCTCGAGTCCAAGAATTGGAAGCCGCCGCACAATGCGCTGGAGGACTTGCTGCGCCAGGTGACGCCACCGACGCCGGAGGTACCGACTCTGGTGGTGCCGACACCTCCTGCCCCGACCCCGGTCGGTCCCGCTCCGGCGCCCTTCGAACCCGTCCCGGTCAACCCGTACAACCCACTGGAACCCGGCAAGCCGCTGAACCCTATCGTCCCGACGCCGTTCGAGCCGGTGCCGGGCAACCCGTACGACCCGCTCAACCCCAGCACTCCGCTGAACCCGGTCAATCCGACCACCCCGATCACACCGGTCCCGCCGCTGAACCCGTCGACCCCGGTGACGCCGGTCAAGCCGTCGCCGCCGGTGACCCCCGTCAGCCCGATCACGCCGATCAAGCCGCAGCCGGAGGACAAACCGGTCAAGCCGGTCACGCCGACGCCGACGCCCGCGCCCGCCCCCGCGCCGGCTCCGGTGAACCCGACCCCGGTCAATCCGGCGCCGGCCCCCGCTCCCGGTCCCGCGCCGGTGGGCCCGTCGGTGCCCGACCAGCCGTCGCTGCCCACCGATCCCGGCACCACGCCCTCCACCAACACCCCGGGCGACGAGCCCACCCGCGTCAAGCCCGCGGCCGCGGTGGACGCGCCCACGCACCAGGGCCAGGCGGGTGGCCCGCAGAGCCCGTCGCACCGCGGCGACGACTCGTCACCGGCCATGGCGCCGGCGGCGGCCACCGGCATCCCGGCGGCATCCGGGCGCGGCTCCGCACCCGGGGCGGGATCGGCCGCGCCGGCTAGCGCGAGTCCCGCGGCAGGTGGTTCCACCCCGCCGGGCGCCGGCTCACGTGGCGCAGGTGGACGGGCACCCTTGGGCGGTGCCGGGAAGGCACCTGCCAGCGCGACGCCCCGGGCCGCCTCGGCCCGCACCGCTCCGCCGGCGCGCCCCACTGCGGCCGAGCGCGACGACGACGCGCAGAAGGACAAGCACCCGCCGGCCGACGACGTGACGGCATTGCCGTCGGTTCCGGTCTCGGCGGCGCGGGCGGCCCGCGACGCGGTCGCCGCGGCTTCCGCGCGCGGCGCCAAGAAGGACCCGCTGCGGCTGGCCCGACGGATCGCCGCGGCGTTGAATGCGCGTGACAGCCGCCGCGACGACGACTACGGCTTCTTCTGGGTCACCGCGGTCACCACCGACGGCGAGATCGTGGTGGCCAACAGTTACGGCCTGGCCTACATCCCGGAGGGCATCGAGCTGCCCGCCAAGGTCCACATGGCCAGCGCCGACCGCAATTTCCCGGTCGACGAAAGGGCTCGCACCGCCACCTACCCGGTACTGGCGATACAGGGCTGGGCCGCATTCCACGACCTCAAGCTGCGCGCGGTGATCGGCACCGCGGAGCAGTTGGCGAACTGCGACCCGGGCGCTGCCAAGGTCATCCTCGAAGAGGACGACATCCCGGAGAGCGGCAAGATGGTCGGCCGGCAACGGCTGGAAGTGGTCGACCCGGCGTCGGCGGCCCAACTCCAGGAAACCGACGACCTGCACCTGGTGGACCTGCTGCCGCCAGCACCGGCGGACGCCAAGGCGCCCGACGACGAACGGCACATGCTCTGGTTCGACCTGATGAAGCCGATGACCAGCAAGGCCACCGGCCGGGAGGCGGCGCACCTGCGGGCATTCCACGCCTACGCCGCCCACAGCCGCGATCTCGCGCTGCATCAGGCCTACGCCGCCGCCGACGCGGAGGCGCAACGTCCTGCGGTCGTCGACTTCCTGTACTGGCGCTACGTGACCGCGCTGCTCGACAGCGCACTGACCGAGAGCTCCTGAGGCCGGGCCTGGCACCCGGCCGGCAAACCCCGCAGCGCCTTCTGCGAGGGGGTGTCGGCACGCCGGACGGGTGCGGGACGAAACGGGCCCGCAAATTGGCGCGCCGGGGGTTCCGGCACGTCGGGTAAGATTTTGCAGATGGGAAACGTAGGGAAGGGATGCTGTGATGGCAGAACCGCTGGCCGTTGATCCCGCACGCCTGATCGCTGCAGCGAGCAAACTCACCGAGCTCGTCTTCCCGGCGCCGCCCGCACCGATGGCCGTGGCGGGATCAGACTCGGTGTCGGCCGCGATCAACCAGACCATGCCCGCGATCGAATCACTGGTCACCGAAGGGATACCCGGGGTCACCGCTTCCCTCAAGCGCACCGCCACCAGCATGGGTGCCGCGGCCGACATCTACACCCAAGCCGATCAGTCGCTGGGGCAGGCGCTGTCCCAGTACGGGTTCGGCGCGGACGGTCAATCGCTGAGCGCCAATGTGATGGGCGCCCTCAACAGCCAGTCCAACGGCCTGCTGGGCGGCGCGGGCGCAGGCGCGGCCGCCGCCGCCATGGCGGGTGGCCCGGCAGCTGCGGCACAGCAGCTGTTGGGTGCCGCGTCCGGGGGCGCGGTATCGGAGCTGGGCGCGACGATTGGCGCGCAGGCCGAAGCGCTGTCGCCGCGGGTCGCCGCGACGGTCCCGCAGTTGATCCAACTGGCGCCGATGGCGCAGCAGATGGCTCCCATGGGCCAGCAGGTCGGCCAGAGTGTGCAGCAGGCCGCGTCGCAGGCGGGCCAGAGTGGGGGAGCCCCGGCGCAGCTGGCCAGTGACACCAAGCCCGCTGATGAAGAGAAGAAGGACGACGAAGCCAACGACGAGGCGGACGGTCAACAGTCCGAAGGCGCCGCAGCGGGCGGGGCCACGCTGGTCAGTGCTCCGGTAGCGGCTGCCGGCGGCGGGACAGCGCCGGGCGGATCGGTCGCGGCGCCGATTTAGCCGGCGACGGCCCAGAAGGGCCTAGAAGCGCAGGTTGCGTACCAGATCGTAGACGCCGGAGATCCACAGCAGCAACGGAATGATCGAGGCGACCACGGCGCCGTCCACCAGTTCTGTGATGCGTTTGACCACCGGTGAGAGCCGGCGAACCGGGGCCATGGCGCTCACGATGGTCAGCGTCAACACCACCAGCACCAGGTAGCTGGTGAGGATCACCCACGCCCACTGCGGATACCAGAGGCTGAGCCGGACGGTCAGACCCGTCGGAATCGCGACGGTCGCCGCCAGCAGGGCCCAGGCGCACCAGCGATCCACGTAGAGCCGCGAACGGAACCCGCAGAGCACCGTGAGCAGTCCGGCTATCACCAGGCTGTGCACGAAGAAGTGCCCGCGCACGACCACCGCGACGGCGCCGGTGGCCAGGATCACCGCGCCCGCCGTCACATACCCGACCAGCAGTTGCTTGGCGAGTCTGCTGCGCTCGGTCAGCCGTGCCGCCGATGCGGGCACCGACGCGATGATCGCCTGCCAGGTCGGGGTCTCGTCCTTGGCGGTCTCGTCGACGGCCACCGGGTCGAGCAGCTCCTCGTTGTCGACCGTTTCCCCGGGAACCGGAATGGGCGGCAGCGCAATGCGGGCGACGGCGACGGTCAGTTTGGCCGCCGTGGTGATGACGAACAGCCCGAACGCGATGGCCCCGGCCGGCACCCACTTGCCGTACCCGTAGCCCGTGGCGATCGACGCGCCGATTACGGCGATCGTCGTCACGACGACGAACGCAGCCACTTCGTGGCGTTGCCGCGGCCCGCCGCGCACCGCCAGGGTCAGGAACAGCACCGCGGTGGCAGCAGCCGCAAGCTGTGGCGCCCCAAGGGAACTCACTCCCCGCGGCAGCGGAACGGCGATGCCGGCCGCGACGGCGAGCAGCGGGTAGGCCGCGATCAACAGGCACTCCGAAAGCTCGGCCCGGTCGTAGAACCGCTTCGCCACGAACGCCGCCACCAGGGCGGCAACGCCGACCACGGCGATCGCGATCGGCCAGACCCAGTGGCGCCCGGTTACCCACCAGGCGCGCATGGCGACGGCGGCGATCGGCAGCATGAAGATCGGGATGGCCACGGCGATGAAGCGGTCGACCGCCTTACGGTCGAATTCGGGGCTTTCGTCCAGTACCGCGATCGCGTCGATGACGTCTTCGACCAGGGGTCGGTATCGCTCCGTCCGGCTGGCCGAGACCAGCGTCAGCAATGATCCGTCGACCACCCCGGCCTCGTCGAGTGACTGGTCTAGCTTCAGCGGCGGCGCGCCCGGCCGGGCGAAGGTCCAGACGCCCTGAGCGTTGAAATCGAACCCCGCCAGCACGTCGGCCGGGGTGTCCTCGAGCAGATCGGCCAGCACCGAGACGGTTTCGTCGATATAGGCGGCCATCGGCGTGGCCGAGGGCAACACCAGGTCGGTCATCCGTCTGCCGGTCAGGACGGTCACCCGCGTGGTGGCAGGTCGAGCGGGGGCCGCCCCGGTGGTGGCAGGGCCAGCAGCTACAGCAGGTGCGCTCAACGACGTCCAGCCCTTTCAAAATCGTCGGACAGAACAGCGGCCAGCTCGAGCACCCGCCGCTGATAGCCGGGGCTGAGCCGGTCGAGCTGGATCTCCCTTCCCTCCGCGATGTGCTTGTCCCACGGCAGGAGCACAACCCGGTTCGGTTGAACCAGCTGTTGAAACTGTCTCACCAACTGCTTGTCTGCGACATTGGTTTCACCAACCGCAACGTGATTGATGACCACCACCACGCGGCTCAGCAGGTCCTGGTAACCGTTGTTCCGCAGCCATTCCAGGGCGCTTCCGGCTTGCCGCGCGCTGTCCAGCGACACATTGGTCACGATCACGATCGCCGATGCGGTCTGCAGCACGCCGCGCGTCACCGGATCAAACAGCCCGGGGCCGCAGTCGGCCAGCACCAGGTTGTAGAACCTCGACACGGTATCGACCGCGAACCGCAAGTCCTCGCCACTGAGTCCGCGCTGGGCGGTGGTGTACTCGGCGGTCGGCAGAATCTCCAGGTTGTGCCTGTTGACGCTGGTATGGGCGCGGACATCGTTGTAGTGCGACAGGTTCTCCTCGGCGATCAGATCCGCGATCGACGACGGTGACGTGCGGCCCGCCCGCTCGGCGAGGTTCCCGCAGCCCGGATCGGCGTCCAGCACCAGGATCCGGTCACCGCGCACCTGCGCCAGCATCGTGCCCAGGGTCACCGTGGTGGTGGTCTTGCCGACGCCGCCTTTCAGCCCGAGCATGCCGATCTGGTACGAGCCGCGCGGCTTGCGGCTGACCCGGGTGCGCAGCTCCAGTTCGTACTTCTCGTCACGGGACAGTCCGACGTTGATCCGGGTGACCTGGTAGAGCGCCCGCCGCCAGCCTCGTTGTGGGATGTGCCTGGGCGCCCTCGAGTGCGCCGCCGGTCGCGACTGGGGCGCAGCGGCCGGTGCGCGGGGTGGTTGTTCCTGGGCAGGCGGCCGCGGTGGTGGTGCCGTAGCCGCCTGCCGAACCGGGGCGGCAAGTGGTTCGGGCATGCCGGGTGCCGGGCGGGCATGTACCGGAATCGGGCCGGACGGCGCCCGCCGCTTGCCACCCTGCGCAGGGGGTGGTGGCTGGGGGGCCGGTCCAGGGCGTGGCTGGGGATTGGAACCGGCAGGCATCGGAACTCGGAAGTACGGGCCGGTTTCCGGGTCGGCTTCGGCCGATTCCGGGTCGGGCAGATACCGATGGCCCCGACGTGCCCGCCGCGACGGTGGCGGCGCCTCCGAAGGTGGCTGCTCCGGCCCCGACTGCTGGTGTGCTTCCCCGAGTCGCACGCGACGGTTGCCGTCGGGCTGGGCCGGCGGGGCTTCCCACGCCGGGGGCGTGCCGTTGCCGGGTACCCGATCCGGTGAGTGGTTGGGCGCGCGGTGCGCGGCCCGGGTGACCGGCGGCGGTGGCGGTGCGACGGGGGTGGGAGGCGGCGGGGCGGGCCGGGCAGCGGGCTCGGGCGCGGTCTGCCGCGGTTCGGGTCGAGCCGGCGCCGCGGGCTGCGCGGGGGCGGGGGGAGCCGGAGGTTCCGGGGGTGCCGCTTCGGGTTCGGCCGGCGCCGGTGGAGGCGGGGGTGGCCCGCCGATCGGCATCGGGGGCCTCGGTGGCGACGAAGCCGGTTCTGCGGCCGCCGGTTCGGCAGCCGCCGGCTCGGGTTGTTCGGCGTGCGGTGCCGGTTCGGGAGGCGGCGCCTCGGGGGCGGCCGGTCGAACCGGCGGTGGCCCGGAAATCGGCGCGGTGGGAGTGGCCGGCGCAGGCTCGGGATTGAACTCCGGGAGTGGTGGCGGCGGCGGCGGAGGGGGTGGTCCGCCGATCGGCATCGGCGGCAGTGCGGATTTGCCTGGGCCACCTCGCCCGCCGGCCGGCGCGGCGGCTACGGGCGGTTCGAGGTCGAACTCCGGTGGTGGGGGCGGTGGCGGTGGCGGCTCGGGCGGCGGTTCGGGTGGAGCACCACCGATCGGCAGCGGGGGAAAGGCAGGGGGTGGGGGCGACGCGACTGCGGCCCGCGGCGGCACCGGGGGCGCGGGCTGCGACCAGTCGATGGGAGCGCCTGCGTCGCCGTTGCCCCCAGGCGGCGCAGTGAAGGACGCATTCGGATCGAAAAAAGTTTGCCCGGCATCGTCGTCGGGTGAGTCGGATCCCCCAGCGGGCCGAAAGAGCTTGTCATAGTCGGCCGGCATGAGAACCTCTCTGAAGGTCGTCACAAATGGCAAAAACGTCGAAGCACGAGAAGGGGCGAGATCCCCCGGATGGGTTGAACTCGCCCGATCTCGTGCTTCGAGATTCTACGCGCAGGAAGACGCTCCTTACGCAAACATTCCCGTCACGTTGCCCTCGGTGGACGCCATGGCCTGACTGGCCTCGCTGATCGTGCGTGCGAGGTTCTGCAGCGATTGGTTGAGCTCCAGCGCGGTCGTGTCCCACCTCTGTTGAACTGCGTTGTAAGCTTCCTGGCCCTGGCCTGCCCAAGCGGCCTGAAGCCTGGTCAGCGACTGCTTGCCTTCGTCGAGCAGGGAGTGAATGGTGCTGACATTTCCCTGAATGGTGCTGGCCGCAGCCTCGATGGCCCCAAAGTGCCACTGCTGTTCTGTCATGTTGTGTGCTCCGTTTCTCGGTGGTATCGGGGGTTTATCAGAAGTTCATCTGCGCGGACAACGTCTGCGACTGCTCGTCGTCGGCGCGCTGGTAGTGGACGCCAGCCTGAGTGAGGTTCGCCGCGATGTCGTCGAGTTCAGCCTTTTGCTTGTTGCCGGCTTCCTGAAAGCGGAGGACGGCTTGCTGGGCGGCTTGACCGGCAGCACCCCGCCATTGGCTCTGCAGCTGTTGTGCGGTGGACTCGACCTGCTGGATCTGAGCCTTCAGGTCGGTGGCGATCCGATCGAAGGTGCGCCCCTCTGCGTCGAGGGCAGCGTGATCGGTCTTCATCTCTGCCATGCTGGACTACTTTCTCTCTTTGCATACCTCGCCATGGTTGGCAAGTCTTCCGGCCCGGTTTGGCCGGGAAGTCTGTTGCGGGTGCGGGCGATCACCAATCGTCCTCGTCGTCCCACACGTATTCCTCTTGCTCGTCGCGCTCCTGCGAGGCCGGAGCCGGGGCTGCCAGGCCAGGCCGGGAACTGCCACCGCCGTGTGTGCCCTGACCCATCGCGCCGGCACCTACCGGGGCCGCGCCGCCGGTCGCCGAGTCGCCGGCGGCTGCCGCCGGCATCATCGCGGGCCCGACGGGTTTGTCGATCAGTCCGCTCATCAGCGGCGTGCGGGCGAGCGTGCCGCCCGCGCCCGGCAGGGCTTCGCCACGCAGCAGACCCGAGCCGACGCTGGCGCCCGAGCCGCCGGCCAACGGATGGTTGGACAAGGGGCTGGCCCCAAGCAGACCCATCTGGGCGCCTTCTTCGTCGCCGAGTCCGGCGCCGGTGCCGCCGCCGCTGCCCATCTGACTGAACATCGAGGTCAGCTGCTGTGCCGGCTGGGCGAGCTGCTGCATCGGACCGCTCAGTTCCGCGACCTGGCCGGCAGTCGCCGACAACTGGCCCGAGGTGAGGCTGCTGGGCATGGCCAACATCTGGGTCGAGGACACGCTCTGGCTCATCGCCGGGTCGAGGATCGACGCCATCGGCTCGATCTGGTCGAACATGGTGTTGGCGAGCGTCTCGGCCTCATAGATGTCCATTGCCAGTGCGGCCTGCAGCCACATCCGCACGAAGTAGTCAATCTCGTTGAGGGCGATCGGGATGGTGTTGATCCCGAAGAAGTTGGTGGCCGCCAGCACCGCAGTGGTGACGTGGTTCATCGCGATCTCGGGCAGCGATGGCGTGGTCGCCATGGCCTGCGTGTAGGCAGCGGCCTGCGCGGTCGCCTGCATCCCCCGCGTCTTGGCCTGGGTCGAAGCGGTTTGCAGCCACGTCACCATCGGCAGGGCCGAGGAGATCGCCTTGTCGCTGCTGCCGCCCGTCCAGGCCTCGCCCAGCGAGTTCAGCCGTGCGGTCAGTTCGACGGCCTGAGCGTCGAGCGCCGCCGCGAGCGCTTCCCATCCCAAAGCCGCGGCCAACATAGGAGCCGGCCCTGCTCCGGCCATTAGCCGTGCCGTATTCAGCTCTGGTGGCATGGCGTGCCATAGCATGGTGATCAACTCCCCTCGTAATTCTCTACGGCGATTGCGCGACTACGCGAAACACCGTTTTATGATTTGTTCAGTTGTTCACGTTGATTTTGGCTACGAGACCCCAAACTTCGCCGTTTATCGCGGGACCGAGCCCCTGGTTAGCGTTCCGTGGGGGCCGATTCGCCGGCTCCGTTCTAGCGCTGAAATAATCCTAACCGGGGATTGGGGATGGTCCGTGCACTTATTCTGCGAGGTCGTCTGGAGGCTCGATGTAGGGCGCCTGGATGACCTCCTTTCCCTCTGGTGAGACCAGAAATGCCTGGCCAGGAGGTCGGCGCTTGACTTTGAACTCACTGGAGGGGAACTCCTGCTTGTCCCCGGAGAGGAACATCGTCGGTGCGCCCGACCCGAAAGCCGCACCGACGAACTTGTCCATGGTGGCCTTGTACGCCTGGCTCATCTGGCAAGTGACAATGATGTGCAATCCGATATCTGCCGCGGCGGGTAATAGAGGCGCCAACGGGGCCATAGGGGGCATACCGCTGGCGGCACCCACGATCATGTGCCAGTCGTCGACCAACAGCACGAGGTCAAATCCGCTCCACCACGAACGGGAACGCAATTGCGCTGTCGTCAGACTGGGCGGCGGGAGGCGCTTCTTCAGGTTGACTGCCAGTGCCTGCACGGATTCGTCCAGGCTCTGACTGTTGCGGTTGATCGCGCCGGCCTGCAACAGGTGCGATTGCGGCACCGCGCCCAGCAAGCCGGAACGGTAGTCGGCGATCATGAATCGCACCTGGTCGGGACTGTTGCGGGCGCAGATGGCGCGAGCGATGGCGTGCGCGATGGTGGTCTTGCCGGACTTTGCCGCCCCGAAGATCAGCAGATGCGGGTTGGCGTACATGTGGCTGTAAGCCGGCGTCATGTCGGTCTCGCGCAGTCCGACCGGAATCTCCCAGCGGGTGCGGTAGTCGGACTCGGGACCCGGTGGGCTGGGGTCCAGCTCGAAGAGATGGATGCGCTCGGGCAGCACCCGGACCGGCGGCGCCTTTTCCGTGGTCTGGGACGCGATGTGGTTGACACCCGCGGTGATTGCCTCGACCAGGTTCTCGGTGCTGTGCACGCCGTCGAATCGGGGCACGCCGATCATCAGGTGATGCTTTTCCATCGAGACCGCGCGGCCGGGACGGTTCGCCGGGATCTCTCGCGTGATCCGGTCGATCTGCGTCTCGTTGACGTCGCCGAGACGAAACTCGATCTTGGTGCCCAGATAGTCGCGGATGCGCGACTTCAGCTCGGTCCACCGCGGCGTCGATATGATGACGTGCACGCCGAACGCCAGGCCCTGCGCGGCCAGGTCCTGCACCGCACTCTCGAGCTCGCTGAACTCACTGACGAAACCGGGCCATCCGTCGATGACCAAGAACACGTCGCCGTAGGGATCGGCCGCGACGGGCTGATTGGGGTCGTCGCGCAGCTGCCGGTACATCGCCATCGACCCCACGCGGTGCTCTTTGAACAGCTGCTCTCGTTGCCGCATCACGGTCTGCATCTCGGCGACCACCCGGGAGACCTTGTCGGGTTCCGAGCGGTTGGCGATGCCGCCGACGTGGGGCAGGTTCTCCAGGTAGATCAACCCGCCGCCACCGAGGTCGATGCAGTAGAACTGCACGTTACGCGGGGAGTGAGTGGCAGCCGCGGACATGACCAGTGTCTGCAGCAGCGTGGACTTCCCGGTCTGCGGGGCGCCCCCGATGGCGATGTTTCCGCCCGCTCCGGACACGTCGACGCCCCACACGTCCTGCAGGTGCCGGCGCGGCTCGTCCATGATCCCGAGTGGGAACCGCAGGGGTTGGCGCCGGTCGCGCTCGACGAGCTCATTGAGCGGCGTCGGGTCCGACAGCGGCGGCAACCACATCTTGTAGGCCCGCGATTCCGCGGTGCTCAGCTGGTCGAGCACCACCTCGCGTAACGCACGCACTTCGGTATCGGTCACGGTGTCAGCACTCCTTCGCCGGTGGGAGGTGCCCCCGCCTCGACCACGGGAGCCGCGGTGAACTGGTGGATCTTCACGGACTGCTTGATCGCGCTGGTGCTGCGCTTGCTGCCGTCACCATTGGTCTCGACGCTGGCCGGAGGGATGTACGGACCACCGATGTAGAAGGTGCTGAACTTGACGGGGTCTTCCATCCCGACCCGCAGGAATCCGACTCCACTTTCCTTGTTGGTGATGTACTGCGCTTCCGGAGTTCCGATGACCGCCTTCGACTCATGGGAACTGGTGGTACGCAACGCTATTCGGTAGGTGAGGTTGGGCTCGAGCTTATCTATGCGGGCACCCCCGGTTTGCAGCGACTGGGTGGCCAGCAACAGGTGCACGCGTAGCGACCGGCCCACGCGGCAGATCCGGTCGAACAGGCCGATGAAGTCCGGGTGACTCTGCAGCAACTCGGCGAACTCGTCGACGACGACGAAAAGCGTTGGCAGCGGAGCCAAGTCGGCGCCCCGCTCGCGGTACTTCTCGTATTCGGCCACTCCGGACAGGGCACCGGCCGCCCCGACCTGCATACCGGCCTGCCGCAGCAGGTTCTGCCGTCGGTCGAGCTCGCCGGTCAACACCTCACCCATCCGGCTGACCAACTCCGCTTCCTCGGCCATGTTGGTGACGACGGCCGCGGTATGTGGAAGCTTCTCCATGCCCAGGAAGGTCGAACCACCCTTGAAGTCGGTGAGCAGCAGGTTCACCTGATCCGGGTGGGTCATCGCCACCAGTGACAGGATCAGGGTGCGCAGGAACTCCGACTTGCCCGAGCCGGTGGTGCCGATGAGCATGCCGTGCGGTCCGGCGCCGAACTCCGCGCCCTCCTTGATGTCGAGGTACATGACGTTGCCGGTCTTGAGCTCGTGACCGAAGGGAATTTTGAGCCGATCGCGGTCGGTGTCGGTGTACATCCGCCAGCGTGCCGGCGTCACCTCCTCAACACTCTTGGCGCCGACCATCTGGTGCCACTCGGTGGCGACCTTCTTCTGCACCCGCTGCGTCTTGTCCAGGATGGTGCCGGTGATGGACCACCCGGCGAGCTTTCGGGCCACCCGGCCGGCTTCCAGCGGCGTCAGGCTGTCGGCGGTCGAGGTCACCAGGCGGAATTGCTGCCCCGGTAACCGGTCCTCGGCGGTCCCGTCCTCGTTGGCGCGGATCCGGTAAGCCGACCCGCGGTGATTGCCCAGGGTGAGCACCGTGACACCAGCCCGGCCGTCGGGCGGGAATCCCACCTTGCCACCGGTGAGGTCGACGACGACGACATAGGGCCCGGTGGGCAGGGTGTCAGGAGCATGTGGGCCGCGCGCGGCCAGGTCGGCCAACGCGTCGGGGCGGGTGTAGATCATCCGGACCGGACCGGCGGCGTCGGTCTCGGTCTGGTGCTGAACGTGCGGGAGCCACTTCAGCCACGACCAGTCCGGATCATCGGGGTCCTCGGTCAGCACCCGGATCTGCAGTAGGTCCGGTGGATGGAACACCGCCAGGTGACAGATCATCGCGGCCAGCATCCGGTCCGCGTTGGGCCGGTGGCCACCGATTGCAATCGTCGGAAAGGTGCGCAGCTGAAGGAGTTTCGGGCAATCGTGGATGAGGCCGTGGGTGCGCAGGAACTTCACCACCCACATGTGGCTGACCGGTTCCAGATACGGCTGGGGTGCCGCGGCCGAGGCCGCCAGTTCACCGCCGACCGCCGGTTTCAGCAGCCGGTCCACGGCCGGCTGGTCGCCGATCCCGATGCGGGTGGCGGCATAGAAGTCGCTGTTGGCCGGCCGGGACCACTGCCGTTGCGTCCCGACGATCGACAGCAGATCGTCGGGATGCGGGGCGTGGTAACTGAAGAAGGCGACCTGGGAGGTGGCCGAGGCGGTCACCCGACTGCGCAGCCCGGCGAGGTAGCGCAGGTATTCCTTGCGGTCCGCGTTGATCTCGGGAACCTTCTTGCCGCCGCCGCCGGTGCCCCCGGCCATGCCGCCGACCATCATCATGATCATCATCAGCGGCATCATCAGCATGTAGGGCGACAGCTGCTTGGTGCCGCCGGCCAGCATGATCGCGATCATGCCGACCATGCACCCGCCCATCACGTAGGGCAATGCCTTCTGGATGCCCGACGGCGGAATGTCGATGCCGAGGTCGTCGGGCGGCGTGAGGCTGATCTCGCCGGGGCTCAGCCGCGGGCCGCGCGTGATGGTCGGCGTGAACTTCTTCGTTGTCATGATCTGTCCGATGTCATTGCGGGGCTCCGGGAGTGCCGCCCGGAAGCTTTCGGGGTGTGGGATCCGCCGGTAGCGTTTCGTGCTCCAGCATGGCCGCCTCCTTGGAGAGCACCGGCCCGTCCACCAGCAGCCGAATGATCTCCCACGGCGCGGTTTTCGGTGCGCTCAGGCCCAGCGCCTTGGCCGCATCGGCGTTGGGCACGCCGTAGCGCACCCCCTCGGGGTCGATGTAGTACATCGACTCGCCGTAGCGCGGATCAGGAGACTGCAGCTGCACGAACTTGCCCCCGTCGATGTAAACCGTTGCCGATCCCTGGATCTGCTTGATGCCGTTGTTCATCAGCGACGAGGGGATCGGTAGATGCCGGCCGGACAACACGGTGGTCTTGGGTGCCTGGTCGCCGGCGGCGCGGTCCCAACTCCAGCACAGCGTCGGTTCGTCCGGCCGGGACAGGATCTTGAGCTGGCCCTCCGGAAGCGGTGAGGGATAAACCCGTTCGGGTATCCGCACGACCACGCTGGGTACCACCGCGGGCGGTGCGACCAGACCGTGCGACTGTGTGGCGCGCAGCGCCGTTGCGGTGGTCGAATTGACCATGGCGATGCCGTCGGGCAGCACCACGTAGTACTGCGGGCCCTTCTCGGCGTGGATCTGGAACACCGACCCGATGACCAGTTCGTCGGACAGGCCGAGGTTGTTGGGCGTTCCGGCGAACGGTATGGGCGGCAGCTGCCAGGAACCTTGGCTGGGCAGCGCGTTGAACATCCCCTCGGAGATGGGGACGGGTTTGGCGGTGACGGGTATCCCCATCGCCGAGGTGAGGGCCCGGTCGCTGAGATCGATCAGGTGACGGCCCTTCTCGGTGACGATCCACTGCTGACCCTGGTAGCTCGCCAGCAGCGCCTCGTTGGAGTCGACCGGGTCGACCGAGGAATCGATCAGCAGCGGCATCCCGATCACCGAGGTCTGTACCGCGGGTGACGCGGTGTCGGCCCGGGCGACGGTGTCACACAGAGTCCAGATCGAATTGCGGTCGCCCGACACCGGGGTGGCGTACGGCGCACCCGGAATGCCGAGCGTCTGTCCCAGCGGCAGCTTGCTCAGCTCCGAGGACTTCACCGTGGCCGGGCTGGCCGGGCTGCCCAGCACAAGTCGCGCGGACGTCAGGTTGTACACGGGGTGCAGCTGTCCCGACATGATCACGTACAGCTCGTTGGTCGCCCGATCGGTGAGCAGCGTCGTACCGCCGAGTTTGCCCTGAGGCTTGAAGAACGCCAACAGCCCCGCGCCCACCAGGATGACGATCGCGATGACCACACCGAGCCAGACCGAGCGGCTGTAGAACTGCAGGGGATCGTCGAACATGCGGGTGTCGCGCCGCACGATGGCATGCTCGACTCGGCGAAGCAGGAAGCGCCAGCCGCTAACCTGAACCTTGGTGGTCAGGCGAAGCCCCATTTGTCACTCTCTCATGTTCAGCTGTGCATGCACCGCGGCGATCGCCTCGGCCATGTCGGTGCCATTGATCTCCTGTAGACGGTCCACGTCGAGAGCCTCGATGTCGAGACCCTGGGCCAACCTCATATCGCGGCATTGTTCGGCAGCCTCGACCAGTTGCCGCGCGTAGCGTCCGTTGCCGGCGATGTCCAAGGCGGGCCGGCCGCGCAGGGTTCGGTCATGCAACAGCTTGGCCGCCGCCAGTACCTCGTCGGCCGCCTCCGCGGTCAGCATCGAATCATTGGCAGCCGCAATTACTTTGGCGATCTCGAGGATCTCCTCGGGGCTGTAGGTGTCGAACTCGATGCGGGTGGCGAAGCGCGAGCGCAGGCCCTCGTTGGTCTCCAGCAGCCGGTCGATGTCGTTGCTGTAGCCGGCGATGATGACCACCAGACGGTCGCGGTCGTTCTCCATCCGGGCCAGCAGCGTGTCCATCGCCTCCTGTCCGAACGGGTCGGTGCGCCCGTCCCGCTCCTGCACCAGCGCATAGGCCTCGTCGATGAACAGCACGCCACCCAGGGCATGGTCGATGGTCTTGGCGGTCTTGACCGCTGACTGCCCTTCGTACTCGGCGACGAAATCCTTACGGGAGGTCTCCACCAACTTCGGCTCGGCGATGACGCCCAGACCGGCCAGGATGTTGGCCACTACGCGCGCGATCGTCGTCTTGCCGGTGCCGGGCGGGCCGGTGAAGATCATGTGCTTGCTGGGCTGGGCGACCTTCATGCCCTTGGCGGCGCGCACCCGCGCCATCAGGGTCGCCGCCCGGTACCGCTCGATCTGCGTTTTCACCCGGCTGAGTCCGATCTGGCGGTTCAGCTCTGCCTGAGCCTCTTCCAGCAGCCGGTCGCGACCGGAGTTGTCGGTCACCACGCTGCCCGGATCCCAGGGATCCGAGCGCGAGGCGATCTGCTCGGCCGTCGTCGTCTTCAACCGGTACGACGGATCCTTCAGTGCCGCGGCGACTTTGGGTTCCGGATGAGTGGTCTGCAGCCACTCCAGCAGCGCGACGGCGGCATCCTCGTTGCCCTGGCTGCGTCGGGCCATCGCCAGAAACCATGCGATGGACCGCGCGCACGCTTCACCGGCCGGCGAGTCGTTGGCTTCGGTGAGTCGGCGTTCGGCCTCGGTGAACAGGCCCAGGTTGGCCGCGGCCACGCCGTGCGCGACCCCGGCAGCACCGGTGAGGAACTTGTCGGGCCATTTTCCGGCGCCCTTGACCTCGTCGATCACGTCGGTCCAGCGTTCCGCGGCACCGTAGATCACCGCCTTGAGCCAGGACACCAGATGCTCTGACCCGGGGACCGAGCTGGCTTCCATGGCTTCCAGCGCGTCGGCGTAATTGCCCTGCGTCGCTTCCGAAGACGCGAAGCCCATGGTCACCGCGAGCGGAGAGGTGATCGGGTAGGTGATGTCGCCGTAGATCCCCCCGATGGGAACCCGCGCGTTCAGGGTGCTCATCGAGATCTGGGCGGCGCCGGAAAGCTGCCCGAAGTTCCGGCGCGAATACCAGGCCCGGAAGAGCGTGACGCGGTCGGTGTCGCCGCAGCGAATCCGTCCCACCCATGCGTCGCATGCCGTCTCGTCGTAATTTGTTATCTCGGTGAACAGGTCGAGTGACCGTGCCTCCGACAACGGCAGCATGCCGACGGCACTGTCAAACAGACCGGCCAGGCGATCGGTCATTTATCACCGTTGTAGCGAGCGGTGTAGTCGACGTCGTACCGGCTGGCGAACACCTCCGCCTCGCGCGCGGCCGCCTCTTCGGGCGTCGGCAGGTTCAGCGTCATTCCGACGAACTCGTGCAGCAGCGCATTCTGCTGCTCGCTCTCACCGGTCATCTCGCTCATGTTCTCCACCATGAAGGTGTGCTGAGCGGCCCGCGCCTTCTGCCGGGCCAGATCGGCGATGACGAAGATCTCCTCGGCGAGCGCGGTTTCCGACATGCTCGATGCCTTGTCGGTCACGGTGATGGTGTGGACCCGGCCGTCCATGAGCGCGGTGACCGACACCGATCCCTGCGGGTTGGTCACGGTGAACAATGCGAGGTCGGGTTCCTCTTCCTGGTCGGTCAAACCCTCCAGGGCCTCGAGCCCCGGGTCGGCGTCCTGGGTCGCGGGCGGAGGCGCGAACTCGTCGAGCGCGTCGAGAGAGGATTCCTCGACGTCGGTGCCACCGCCGCCGGAAAAGTCCAGCGCGCCCAGATCGTCGCTGTCGTAGTCGTTCCCGGGCAGTTCCACTGTCGGGTCCTTTCTCGATTCGGAAGTGCGTGAATTGGTCTCAGGCGGAGGCTTGGGCGCGGTCCAACCAGGAGCCGGCCGGTAGCAGCTCCAATAAGCTGTCGAGGGCACGCTGCAGGTTCTGCTGCGTTCCGGGCAGGAAGCTTCCGTACAACTCCCCGCCCACGCGCCGTGGCAACGAGACCAAGCGACCGTGCTTGGAGTCGAGAACGCCTGCGGCAGCGCTGGTGTGAGTGGTGGTGCCACCGGGATGGCGTTCGGTTGCGATGATCTCCACCCAGCTGGTTGGGTCGCTGACGATCTCGGTGTAGATGCGTGCCTGGGCCATCGGGATGCCGTGACTGGCCAGCTGCGCCGCCGTCGTGCACTCGGCCAGCTCGCTGGCCACACCGGTCAACGGTTCGACGCTGGCCGGTTCGGCCGTGCCCAGCACGGTGGTCACCATTCCGGCCAACCCGACTTGCGGTGCCACGAACTGCAGCACCAGCAGGTCCTCGTCGCGTGCCGCGACGACGTGGGTTTCGCCCTTGCGGCACACGACGAATCGCACCATCACGCCGCCCGCCGAACCGCCTCGGTCGCGGCGCCACCACCGGCACTCCAGGGTCCGGTCCGCCCGGCTGATCGTTTCGGCCATCGTGGCGACGCTGGGATGGGGCTGACCGTTGTGGTCCAGCACTCCTTGTGCGGTGAGGTCGCGCTGCACCTGTTCCCAAACCTTGTCCCGCAGATCTTCCTGCGGAATGTTGGGTCGGATCCCCAGGGCAACCGGGAAATCCACCAGGTGCAGTCGGTCGGCGATGACCAACATGCCGTCGATGGTCACCTCGACGCCCACCACGTCATCGACCGGGCCTGCGAGGCCCGCACGACCAGCAGCGAGCGGACCCGACATGATCAGCCGAAGATCTTGTCGATGATGCCGCCCAGCCCCTTGTCGGCGTTGAGATAGGCGGTGGCGGCCGAAATCAGGTTGGTGGCCAGCCCGTTGCTCACGCCCTGCACACCCTTGCCGGTGTTGGAGCGGCTGGTCTCCACGTCCCGCAGGGCATTGTTGAACTTCGACGTGAACGAGCCGTGCGTCATCGAGACCCGGCCGCTGATCCCGCTGACCGTGTTGGTCGCGGTCCCGAATTGGCCGGCAATCTCGGTTTGCATGCCCGACAGCACCCTCAGGAATGAAGGAACGACTTCGAGAACTCCTGACATGGGGTAAACCCTCCTCTACGTTTAACTTCTTACTCGCTATGGCTTTGGCTTGCTATGGGTTTGGCCGTTTCGTGGCCGGCTGTATGCAATTACAGGACGGTTCCTTGCTGGCCCGGCTGGCCACCCGCTCCCGCTTCGACCGGCGCGCGCTCCCCATCGGAGCCCGCTGCCGCGCCTCCATCGTCCTTCTGGCCCGCCTGCTGGGCTTGCGCGGAGATCATCTGCGCCTGCTGGCCGGCCATGCTGCCCATCTGGCCCGGACCACCGCCGACCGCCATGAGCTGCTGCAACTGGCCCATCGTCGAGGTGATCTGACCGACGCCGGGCAATTGGGCGAAGTTGAGCAGGTTGCCGAAGCTCAGCGCCGGCAGGCCGGCGAAGCCGCCCAGGAAGTCGGGCAGCGCGGCCAGTTCGGTCCAGGTGGGCAGCTGGCCCAGGTTGCCGACACCGGGGAACAGGTTGCCCAGCGAGGGAAGGCCGGGGAACAGGTTCGGAATGGAGGGCATGCCAGGCAGGTTGGGGAAGCCCGGGATGAGCCCGCCGCCACCGAAGTCCGGGAAGCCGGGGAGCAGGCCGCCGAAGTCCGGCAGACCGGGGATGGACGGCCACTGGAACTCGGGCAGACCCGGGATCGGCAGGTTGAAGTCCGGAAGGCCCGGGACAGGGGGCCAGGTGAAGTCGGGCAGCCCGGGAATCTCGGGGAAGCCGGGGATCGGGATGTCGGGCAGCTTCGGAGGCCAGATGGAGTCGATGATGCCGTCGATGATCCCCGGGATCAGGCCGGCCAACGCCGGCAGGTTGGTCAGGATGTCGAGCAGCCGGCCACCGAGTCCGATCATGCTGGCGGCATTCATGGCCGTCATGATCGTCAGGTAGAGCAGCGCGCCCCCGACCACGGCCATCGCGAGTCCACAGGACGGAATCGCCAGGGCGACCGACGCGGCGTCACCGATGATCCAGAGGTGGTCCTCAAGCCACTTGCAGGCTTTGTAGACCCCGTCGACCATCTTCTTCATCGCCCGCAGCACGTCGCGGGTGTCCGACACATGCTCCGCCTGATTGGAGATCAGGTTGCCGGTCAAGTTGTCGATGTCGCCCATGAGCTTGGCCCGGAGTTGCTGGGCCGTGTTCTGGTTCAAATAGGCGTCCGCGGCCTGACCGATCCAGCTGGTACCGGGAATGGCCAGACCGATCTTGTCGGCGACCCCTTTGAACAGTGACGAGCCGGCATTGAATATGTCACCGGGGTCGGGAAGACCTTCGCCCAGCAAAAACAACTGAGCGTAGATGAAGTTACTGGTGGTCTTGCACATCGCGCTACCCGACATGTGAGTGATTCCTTACGTTGGCTTGTTGGTGTGCACGGTCATTTTCTTTATGCTCCCTCGCACCGTACGTTGAGCTTAGCAGCGCATTGACAGGGCTAGATGCACGAATTTTCAGATGGGGCTGGCCTTTTCGCGTGCACGGCACGGCCGGACCCACAGCGGGATTTCGGGGCGGCAGACGCCTGCCCCGGCCAATCCGTCCGGGGCGCGTCAGCGAGTGACCGCGTCCCGAGTGCAATTCAATTGATCTGACTGATGAGTTCTTCGATCGCTTGGACAGTTTCGGCCGGCAACGCTTCTTCGGCCTCGGCCCGCACGATCATTTCCTCGGTTACTCCGGCCGCTTGCGCGGTTTCCAGTGTCGAAAGATTGGCTCGCCGGCGCGCGGCATACAGACGTTGCGCCAATGTCGCACCGGGCGCCGTTGCGCCCAGCGTCATCAATTTGTCGTGGTATCGGCGCACCGAGCCCATCGCCTTGATGAGTTCCGGGGTGATGCGACTGATACGGGTGGCCTGCACGGCGATCGCCTCGAGTTGGCGCAGATCGGCCAGAATCGGTGCGGCCCGTTCGGTGAAGTCGGGATCCTCGGGCGAGGGCAACGCGGCAATGGCCAGGCTGCAGGTGTCCACCGCAGCGGCCACGGCTTGAGCGATCAGCGACGCCGGGCCGTCGCCGGCCGACGGACCCTCGGCGACGGTATCGGCGGCGGGCATCGCGACCGTCTGGTTGGCGGCCGCGTCGCCTTCCCGGATGCGGGCGATGGTGCCCGCGGGCCATTGCAGAACTTCCTCGAGCTTGGCGCGGGTTCGTTCCCGGGGCCAACTGCGACCCTTCTCGAAGGAGATGAGCGCACCGGCGTTGATGATGCCGTCGGCGGCCAGGCTGCGCTGGCTGATGTCGAGCTCGCGGCGGCGGGCCGCGGCGGCGGCCCCGGCGCGGACCACGCCCGGGTCGGCGTCGTTGGTCTGATCATCCTGACGGGGCTCTTCAGGCAAATTCGTCGGCCTGACGACTTCGAACGTCAACGCCTTGCCTCCAGTGGGATCGCCGAACCGGACGTTTTTGGTGTCGCTGACAGATGTGGTTTCGCGCAGTTCGTCGACGAACATACCGCTCCCGCGGTGGTCGACGACGCGCCAGTTTCCGTTGGAGGGCACTGCTTGCCGGTCGAACCCCGGAGCCTGCGGCTCGGCGACCCGCAGTCCCTGGCGGTCTAGTTCGGCGATGCCCAAGCCGGGTGCGATCGGATGTGCCGCGACACCGCGCAAGGCGGCCAGCGCAGCCGGCCCCACGGTCGATTCGGCGTCAGGCATGTGCGTGGGATCCTCGCTTGCGGTGGTCAGGGCGGGCAACACCGCGGGCTGCACGGTTCGCCTTTCGCTGACCAACATGGTAACCGTTGCACCCTTTCATTGCTATACCTTCGCTACGCTTTTCGGCGGGCCGTCCGGCTCGTGCGCGGTGAACTCAAACCCGACAACTGCTACGGTTAACCATAGCGCCAACCGCAGCCGCTGGGAACACTTTGGCGGAAAGCTGTGCACAGAACCAGCCGATCAGCAGCCGACGCACAGCCTATTGACAGGTAGTAACCCCTGGTAATTGCAGGTTGCAAGGGTAAGCTCGCCCTTCGCGCTGTAAAGGTGTAGCACCAACGCGAAACTGCTGCAGATCAAACTGTTGCACTGCGACGGTTGATCCGCTAGCCTTCTTAACCGAGGGGCAGAACGCGCAACGCTTTATGGAGGAATGCAGAGACATGACCGCAACAACTCTTTACGAGGTCCCGCAGCTGGGCGTGTGCACTCAAGACCCCGACCGTTGGACCACCACCCCGGACGACGAGGCCAAGACCTTGTGCCGGGCCTGCCCCCGCCGCTGGCTGTGCGCGAAGGAAGCCGTGGAATCGCCTGGTGCTGAAGGCCTTTGGGCCGGTGTCGTCATCCCGGACTCGGGCCGCCCGCGGGCTTTCGCGCTGGCCCAGCTGCGCTCCCTGGCCGAGCGCAACGGCTTCGCCGTGCGCGAGCGGGTGACAGCTCAATCGGCGTAACCGCCAAACTGCGTCAACAGCGCGAGAAATCCGGCCGATTTCTCGCGCTGTTTGCGTTGTCGGCAGGCCACCGGCTCCACCTACGCCGAGCGTGACGTGAGGGCGGAAGGCCCCACCGAACTACCACCGCCACTTCACCTTCGGCGAAAGCCACCGCCAACCGGTCTATCGGCCCGCGAGGCGAAGTATCCGACGATGGTGGCCGCAACCTGGAGGAACTTCAGTCTCGTGGCCGGCGCCATCTCGTGGGTCACATCGATGACGCCGCCCGGGCGCAGATGGGGATCGAATGGCACTTCGACCACCGGCTGTCCGTGGTTGACGAACTCGCGGACCAGCAGGGAGCGGGTGCGTTTGTCGGCGTGCCCGTCGGAGTCGTTGAGCACGACGACACTGCGTTGCAGCAGGCTGCCGAGCTGATGATCCGACAACCACTCGACGGTCTTGGCGGCAGCTGCAGCGCCGTCCGCCCACGGCGAGGAGACCACGATGAGGGCATCCAGGTCGCGCAGCACCTCCTGGGTGACGGCGGCATCCATCGTTGATCCACAGTCGATGACCGAGATCGCGAAGTGCCGGTCCAGCCGCAACGCGGCTTCCCGGTAAATCGCCGGGTCGAGTACCCGGCGCGGACCCGACAATGGCTCGCCGCCCAGCACATAGAGGCCGGTCGCATTCCTGCCCACCCGCGCGGTCACGTCGGCGAAGGACTGCAGGTGCTTGTCGGCGGTCAGTTCCCAGAACGAACCGGTGGTCCGCGGATCGATTCTGCTGCTCAGGCGACCGAAGGCGGTGTCGGCGTCGATGGCGACGATGCGGTCCTGCTGGCGCAGTTCGGCCAGGATCGAGCCGACGCTGGCGGCCACCGACGTCTTGCCGACGCCCCCCTTGCCGAGCACACCGACCTTGTGATTGCCGTGCAGGGCGGTTCGGATCGTCGCCTCGAACTGCGCAGCCTCGCGTTGCACGGCGGACGGGCCGGGCTTGACCAGGCCGAACGTCGCCGTGCGCACCATGCGACGCCAACCGCGCTCGGCGGGGTGGGTGACCGGCGCGGGCGCTGCGCCCGGCCAGGGACCGGGGGGCGGCGCCGGAGGCAGCGGCGGCTCCCGCCGCGGTGGCGGGGCGGGCGGCCGCTGGCGCGGCGGTGGCGGTGGACTCGGTGGCGCTGGACTCGGTGGCGGTGGCGGCGTTGCCGGTGCCGCGGGCGCGGGAGGCGCCGTGGCCGGCGCCTTGGCGGGGGTCGGCGGCCCCGGCGGGGGAGGCGGCGCGGCCGGCGACGGCACTGCGGCCGGAGGGGCCGGTCGGGGGCTCGCGACGGGCGGCTGGGGGGGACGCGAGGCCGGTTGCTCGGGACGCATGCGGTTTCGCAGAAATTCTTGGGGCTCGTTCATGGGCTCCTCGGGGTGCCGCCTTGGGTGCCAAGGCCTGTCAGCCAACGCCGGACGCTGACGTCCAGTATCGGTCACCGTCGGGAGGGCGCCAGCCACCCTGGAATCGCGCAAACTGGGCGCACCCCGGGTGCCGGGGCGGCGTGCAACGGACCGGTGCTGGCCACTCCGTTTGCCCTGACTTTGCTGCCACGCGTTATTGCGCGACCGTGGTGCGGGTGTGACGGGCGGGTATAGCGGGGACGCCCTTGGCAGGGCGGCGGTGGCGGCCGCTGCAGCAAACTTTGCGTCAGGCGGTGCGATCCTCACCACAGTGCGCGGCGATCGCCCATGGTCGCAGGTCACGTCGCGGGGCTGTCAATCGCTGGTAACAGCGAATTTACGGAGCCGCCAGTTGAAAGGTTAGTATTGGTAAGTTGGCATGTCAGGCGGTTTTTGTCATATCGTTTTACGACTTGTCGAAACAAGGTACGGGGCTACCGTTCAATGCTGCACGGACCAATCCCTGACCGGATTGTCTCCGCTTGGCGGACAGCCTGTCGATGAGACCGAGGGGGCCCGGCCCGCAACCTCCGGGTGCGGTCCCACTATCGGAGAAAGTCGATTCGCGAAGCGGCCGTGCAGAAAATCTGCTGAAGGGTTAGGTGGGAATGACGCCCAAGCGCGTCGGGCTGTATAACCCCGCATACGAACACGATTCATGCGGTGTGGCCATGGTCGTCGACATGCACGGCCGGCGTAGCCGCGACATCGTCGACAAGGCCATTACCGCGTTGCTCAACCTCGAGCACCGCGGTGCTGCCGGTGCCGAACCGCGCAGTGGTGACGGTGCGGGAATCCTGATTCAGGTCCCGGATGCGTTCCTGCGCGCGGTCGTCGATTTCGAGCTGCCCGAGGCGGGCAGTTACGCGACCGGCATCGCTTTTCTGCCGCAGTCTTCCAAGGACGCCGCAGCGGCATGCGCCGCGGTGGAGAAGATCGCCGAATCCGAGGGCCTGCAGGTGCTCGGCTGGCGCAATGTGCCGACCGACGATTCGTCGCTGGGCGCGCTGTCGCGCGACGCGATGCCCACCTTCCGCCAGGTCTTCCTGGCCGGCGCCTCCGGCATGGCTCTGGAACGCCGTGCGTACGTGGTCCGCAAGCGAGCCGAGCACGAACTCGGGACGAAGGGCCCGGGACAGGACGGGCCGGGC
The DNA here is from genome assembly GCF_059812565.1 of Mycobacterium sp. NGS49. Taxonomy (NCBI): domain Bacteria; kingdom Bacillati; phylum Actinomycetota; class Actinomycetes; order Mycobacteriales; family Mycobacteriaceae; genus Mycobacterium; species Mycobacterium sp. NGS49. Next base: position 188,660 of record NZ_JCALCX010000012.1, read on the forward strand.
CGCGAGACCGTGTATTTCCCGAGCCTGTCCGGCCAGACGTTCGTCTACAAGGGCATGCTCACCACCCCGCAGCTCAAGGCCTTCTACCTCGATCTGCAGGACAACCGGCTGACCAGCGCGCTGGGCATCGTGCATTCCCGGTTCTCCACGAACACCTTTCCGTCCTGGCCACTGGCACATCCGTTCCGGCGAGTCGCCCACAACGGCGAGATCAACACCGTCACCGGCAACGAGAACTGGATGCGCGCCCGTGAGGCGCTGATCAAGACGGACATCTTCGGGTCGCACGACGACGTCGAGAAGCTGTACCCCATCTGTACGCCGGGGGCTTCGGACACCGCGCGCTTCGACGAGGTGGTCGAGTTGCTGCACCTGGGCGGTCGCAGTCTGGCCCACGCGGTGCTGATGATGATCCCCGAGGCGTGGGAGCGCCACGAGTCGATGGACCCGGCGCGGCGCGCGTTTTACCAGTACCACGCGGCGTTGATGGAGCCCTGGGACGGACCGGCCTCCATCACGTTCACCGACGGCACCATCGTCGGAGCGGTGCTGGACCGCAACGGGTTGCGGCCTTCCCGGATCTGGGTCACCGACGACGGCCTGGTGGTAATGGCGTCGGAAGCCGGCGTGCTCGACCTGGACCCGTCGACCGTGGTCAAGCGGATGCGGCTGCAGCCGGGCCGGATGTTCCTGGTGGACACCACACAGGGCCGCATCGTGGCCGACGAGGAGATCAAAGCGGAGTTGGCCGCCGAGCACCCCTACCAGGAGTGGCTCGACAACGGCCTGGTTCCGCTGGACCAGCTGCCGGCCAACAAGTACGTTCGCATGCCGCATCACCGGCTGGTCGTGCGGCAACAGACCTTCGGCTACACCTACGAGGAACTCAACCTGCTGGTGGCTCCGATGGCAGGCACCGGCGCCGAACCGCTCGGGTCGATGGGCACCGACACTCCGATCGCGGTGCTGTCGAAGCGTCCCAGGATGCTCTTCGACTACTTCCATCAGCTGTTCGCCCAGGTGACCAACCCGCCGCTGGACGCGATCCGCGAAGAGGTGGTGACCAGCCTGCAGGGCACCACCGGCGGGGAGCGCGACCTGCTCAGCCCGGACGAGAACTCCTGTCACCAGATCTCGCTGCCGCAGCCCATTCTGCGTAATTTCGAGCTGGCCAAGCTGATCAACCTCAACCCCGAGGACGAGGTCAACGGACGGCCGCACGGCATGCGGTCCGAGGTGATTCGCTGCCTGTACCCGGTGGCAGAGGGCGGCGCCGGACTGGCTGCGGCGCTCGACGAGGTGCGGGCCAAGGCATCGGCGGCGATCGCCGGCGGTGCGCGGCTGATCATCCTGTCGGACCGCAACTCCGACGAGACGATGGCCCCGATCCCGTCGCTGCTGGCCGTCGCCGGGGTCCACCACCATCTGGTGCGGGACCGCACCCGTACGCAAGTGGGCCTGGTCGTCGAATCGGGCGACGCTCGCGAGGTGCACCACATGGCCATGCTGATCGGGTGCGGCGCGGCCGCGATCAACCCGTACCTGGTGTTCGAGTCAATCGAGGACATGCTCGACCGAGGTGTGATCGATGGCATCGAACGCAGCAAGGCGCTCAACAACTACGTCAAGGCCGCGGGCAAGGGCGTGCTGAAGGTGATGTCCAAGATGGGCATCTCGACGCTGGCGTCCTACACCGGCGCCCAGCTGTTCCAGGCTGTGGGCATCTCCGAGGACGTGCTCGACGAGTACTTCACCGGGTTGGCCTGTCCCACCGGCGGTATCACCCTGGACGACATCGCCGCCGATGTCGCGGCCCGGCATGCGCTGGCCTACCTTGACCGCCCGGACGAGCGTGCGCACCGCGAGCTCGAAGTCGGTGGCGAGTACCAGTGGCGCCGCGAGGGCGAGTACCACCTGTTCAACCCGCAGACCGTGTTCAAGCTGCAGCACGCCACCCGGAGCGGTCAGTACAAGATCTTCAAGGAGTACACCCGGCTGGTCGACGACCAGAGCGAGCGCATGGCATCGCTGCGCGGGCTGCTCAAGTTCCGTGCCGACCTGCGGCCCCCGGTGCCGATCGACGAGGTCGAGCCGGCCAGTGAGATCGTCAAACGCTTCTCCACCGGCGCGATGAGCTACGGGTCCATCTCCGCTGAAGCGCACGAGACGTTGGCCATCGCGATGAACCGGTTGGGTGCCCGGTCGAACAGCGGTGAGGGTGGCGAGGACGTCAAGCGTTTCGACGCCGACCCCAACGGCGATTGGCGGCGCAGCGCGATCAAGCAGGTCGCCTCCGGCCGGTTCGGTGTCACGTCGCACTACCTTACGAATTGCACCGACATTCAGATCAAGATGGCCCAGGGCGCCAAACCCGGTGAGGGCGGCCAGCTTCCGGGGCACAAGGTGTATCCGTGGGTAGCCTCGGTGCGGCACTCCACGCCGGGAGTCGGGCTGATCTCGCCGCCGCCGCACCACGACATCTACTCGATCGAGGATCTCGCGCAGCTGATCCACGACCTGAAGAACGCCAACCCGTCCGCGCGCGTGCACGTCAAGCTGGTGTCCGAGAACGGGGTCGGGACGGTGGCCGCAGGTGTGTCCAAGGCGCACGCCGACGTGGTGCTGATCTCCGGTCACGACGGTGGTACCGGCGCGACGCCGCTGACGTCGATGAAGCATGCCGGTGCGCCGTGGGAACTGGGTCTGGCCGAGACGCAGCAGACCCTGCTGCTCAACGGGTTACGCGACCGGATCGTGGTTCAGGTGGACGGCCAGCTCAAGACCGGCCGGGACGTGATGATCGCGACGCTGCTGGGTGCCGAGGAATTCGGTTTCGCCACAGCACCCCTGGTGGTGGCCGGCTGCATCATGATGCGGGTCTGCCACCTGGACACCTGCCCTGTCGGGGTGGCCACCCAGAACCCGCTGCTGCGCGAACGGTTCACGGGCAAGCCGGAATTCGTCGAGAACTTCTTCATGTTCATCGCCGAAGAAATGCGAGAGTACATGGCGCAGTTGGGCTTCCGGACCGTCAACGAGGCGGTGGGCCAGGCGGGGGCACTGGACACCACCCTGGCGCGTGCGCACTGGAAGGCGCACCGCCTGGACCTCACCCCGGTGCTGCACGAACCCGAGTCGGCGTTCATGAACCAGGACCTGTACTGCAGCTCGCGGCAGGACCACGGTCTGGACAAGGCACTCGACCAGCAGTTGATCGTGATGAGCCGCGAGGCGCTGGACTCGCAGAAGCCGGTCCGGTTCTCGACCACGATCAGCAACGTCAATCGCACCGTCGGCACCATGCTCGGCCACGAGGTGACCAAAGCCTACGGCGGACAAGGGTTGCCGGACGGAACCATCGACATCACGTTCGAGGGATCGGCGGGCAACAGCTTCGGGGCGTTCGTGCCCAAGGGGATCACCCTGCGGATCTACGGTGACGCCAACGACTACGTGGGCAAGGGCCTGTCCGGTGGCCGAATCGTGGTGCGGCCGTCCGACAATGCGCCGGATGGCTATGTCGCCGAGGACAACATCATCGGCGGCAACGTGATCCTGTTCGGCGCGACCAGCGGCGAGGTCTTCCTGCGCGGCGTGGTCGGCGAGCGGTTCGCGGTGCGTAACTCCGGGGCACACGCCGTCGTCGAGGGCGTCGGTGACCACGGTTGCGAGTACATGACCGGTGGCCGGGTGGTCATCCTGGGCAGCACCGGCCGCAACTTCGCCGCCGGCATGTCGGGTGGTGTGGCCTACGTCTACGACCCCGACGAGCAGTTGCCCAACAATCTCAACATCGAGATGGTGGACGCCGAGGCGCTGGACTCCGACGATGCGGAGTATCTGCACGGCATCATCACGGCACACGTCGATGCCACCGATTCCGCTGTCGGCCAGCGCATTCTGGCCGATTGGCGCAACCAGCAGCGGCACTTCGTGAAGGTGATGCCGCGGGACTACAAGAAGGTGCTGCAAGCGATCGCTGACGCCGAACGCGATGGCACCGATGTCGACAAGGCGATTATGGCGGCGGCACATGGCTGATCCAACCGGCTTCCTGAAGTACACCCACCGCGAGTTGCCCAAGCGGCGACCGGTTCCGTTGCGGCTCAAGGACTGGAAAGAGGTCTACGAGGAATTCGAGGTGGAGACCCTGCGCGAGCAGGCCACCCGCTGCATGGACTGCGGCATCCCCTTCTGTCACAACGGTTGTCCGCTGGGCAACCTGATCCCGGAGTGGAACGACCTGGTGCGCAGGGGCCGCTTTCGCGACGCGATCGAGCGCCTGCACGCGACCAACAACTTCCCCGACTTCACCGGCCGGTTGTGTCCGGCGCCGTGTGAGCCGGCGTGCGTGCTGGGCATCAACCAGGATCCGGTGACGATCAAACAGATCGAGCTCGAGATCATCGACAGGGCCTTCGACGAAGGCTGGGTGGAGCCGGTGCTGCCGCACTGCGACACCGGGAAGACGGTCGCGGTGGTCGGATCGGGTCCGGCCGGATTGGCTGCGGCGCAACAACTCACCCGCGCCGGACACAAGGTGACCGTGTTCGAGCGCGACGACCGGATCGGCGGGCTGCTGCGCTACGGCATCCCCGAGTTCAAGATGGAAAAGCGGGTGCTGGACCGTCGGCTCGAGCAGATGGCCGCCGAGGGGACCCAGTTCCGGGCCGGGGTCAATGTCGGTGAGGACATCACCGCCGAGCAGCTGCTGGCCGACTTCGACGCGGTGCTGCTGGCCGGGGGCGCTACGGCCTGGCGCGAGCTGCCGATTCCGGGCCGCGATCTGGACGGGATCCACCAGGCCATGGAATACCTGCCGTGGGGCAACCGGGTCCAAGAGGGAGATGACGTCCTTGGGCCCGACGGAGAGCCGCCGATCACCGCCAAGGGCAAGAAGGTGGTGATCATCGGTGGTGGTGACACCGGCGCCGACTGCCTCGGCACCGCGCATCGTCAGGGCGCGGCGCGCATCCACCAGTTCGAGATCATGCCCCGGCCGCCGGAGACGCGTGCCGCGTCGACCCCCTGGCCGACCTATCCGCTGATGTACCGGATCGCCTCGGCGCACGAGGAGGGTGGCGAGCGGGTGTTCTCGGTGAACACCGAGGAGTTCGTCGGCGACGACGGGCACGTGACTGCGCTCAAGGTGCACGAAGTGGAGATGCGCGACGGGAAGTTCGTCAAGGTTGAAGGCACCGACTTCGAACTCGAGGCCGACCTGGTGCTGCTGGCCATGGGTTTCGTCGGTCCGGAGAAGCCGGGCCTGCTCACCGAGCTCGGCGTGAAGTTCACCGAACGCGGGAACGTGGCTCGCAGTGACGACTACGAGACCTCGATCCCGGGCGTATTCGTCGCCGGTGACATGGGCCGGGGCCAGTCGCTGATCGTCTGGGCCATCGCCGAAGGGCGGTCGGCCGCCGCGGCGGTGGACCGTCACCTGATGGGCTCCAGCGCCTTGCCCGCGCCGATCAAGCCCACGGCGGCACCGCTGACTTAGTCACACCCGTCACACCCGAAACATTTGATAAACATTGGGCGCGCCGCGCCACGTTTGCCAGTGCGCTGGTGTCTAATGGCTGTCTGTGGGCTCCGTCACATAAAGGCAAGCTCGGGCCGCCCAGGAGCCACGACCGCGTTAGTCGATCGCAGGAGTTACCACCGTGCACATGAATCCAGTTCCCCGGACAAGAATGGCGCGAATCGCCTGGTCACTGGTTCGACACCCGGTCAAGAGCCGCGAGTTTCCGGCCAAACACGAGCGGTTGGTGACGGCCGAAGAGCTGCTGCGGTACGCCATCTGACCATACCGGTCGCGGCGGTCGGCCGCTCTGGCCGACTCCGGATGGTGTTTGCTCGTTAGCTCAAGAGACCTGAATCCCGAATCGCCTCGGCCAGCGGCTGCAGCACCGCAGGATCGTGCGGCGGAGCGAGGTAGACGATGCCGAGGTCCAGGCCCTCCGCACCGAGGGCGGCCGCGGTCTCGATCACTTGCCTGTAATTGCGATCGGGTCCAAGGCCCAGATGGGCCGACAACGTGATCTCCTTCGGGTCGCGCCCGATGTCTTTGCAGCGCGCCGCCAGCACGTCGCGCTTGCGCGCGAACTCCTCCGGCGTACCCCCGGCGAAATTCCAGTGCTGCGCGTAGCGCGCGGTGATGGGTAGCGTCCGCTTCTCCCCGCTGCCGCCGATGGCGATCGGCGGGTGCGGTCGCTGCGGACCTTTCGGCTCGTTGCGGGCGTCCTTGAGTTGGTAGTAGCGGCCGTCGAAGGTGGTGGTTTCCTCGCTGAGCAGGCCGACCAGCACCTGGCAGGCCTCCTCGAACCGAGCGAAGCGTTCCTTGATGCTGCCGAGTCCGATGCCGTACGCACCGGATTCTTCCTCGTTCCAACCGGCGCCGATACCGAGTTCGAGGCGGCCACCCGAGATGATGTCGAGCGTGGCCGCCATATTGGCCAGCACCGCCGGGTGGCGGTAGTGGATGCCGGTGACCAGGGTGCCCAGCCGTAGCCGCCTGGTGGCCTGGGCGAGCGCGGTGAGCGTCGTCCAACCCTCCAGGCAGGGCCCGGTGGAGTCGGAGAAGATCGGGTAGAAGTGGTCGAAGGTCCAGCCGGATTCAAAGACGTCGATGTCGTCGGCAGCCTGCCAGACGGCCAACATATCCGGCCAGGTGGTGTTCTGCGGTGAGGTCTTGAATGCAAATCGCATGACCTCGACACTAGACTCGGTCAAACGATGATTCTCGGAGTCGATACCAAACTCACCCTGCTGGCCACAGGCCTGATATTTCTCCTGGCGCTGGGTCTCGGCGTATGGAAGTACCGGCAGATCACGGTCGCACCGGACCACCGCGCACACGTCTACGTCGACATCGCCCACCGGGCGGCGCTGCTCTACGCGTTCGCGACGCTGCTGTTCGCGCCGTTCGTGGAGCTCAGTGTGTGGCCGGCCTGGGTGAACCTGACCGCGACCGGTGTCGCGGTGTTCTTCTTCGTCGGTGCGATCGGGAGTTACATCGTGCACGGCGCACGGCGCGACACCGAGAACCAGTTCGACCCGCCGGTACGCGGCACCGGCGTCATGATGACCCTGTTGATCGTCGGTGAGATGGGCGGTTTCGGCGTGGTGTTCGCCGGCTTCATCGCGGGGCAGCTGCTCTGATGGATCCGGTTTTCGCGCTGCGACAGATCGCCTACTACAAGGACCGCAGCCGTCAGGACCCCAGGCGGGTGATGGCGTACCGCAATGCCGCCGACATCATCGAGCGGCTGGACGAGGCCGCCCTGGAGCGGCACGGCCAGGCCGGCAGCTGGCAGTCGATTCCAGGGATCGGGCCCAAGACCGCGCAGGTGATCGCGCAGGCGTGGGCAGGCTACGAACCCGACCAGTTGGTCGAATTGCGTTCTAACGCAGAAGATCTCGGTGGGGCAGAGGTGCGCGCGGCGCTACGCGGTGATCTGCACCTGCACTCGAACTGGTCGGACGGCTCGGCGCCGATCGAGGAGATGATGGCCACCGCGGCCGCGCTGGGGCATGAGTACTGTGCGCTGACCGATCACTCGCCGCGGCTGACGATCGCCAACGGCCTTTCGCCGGACCGACTGCGCAAGCAGCTCGACGTGATCGACGAGTTGCGGGAGAAGTTCGCGCCGCTGCGCATCCTCACCGGGATCGAGGTCGACATTCTGGAGGACGGCAGCCTGGATCAGGAGCCCGAACTGCTGGATCGCCTGGACATCGTGGTGGCCAGCGTGCACTCGAAGCTCGCGATGGAACCCGCGGCGATGACCCGCCGGATGGTGCGGGCGGTCTCCGACGGGCACGCCGACGTGCTGGGCCACTGCACGGGCCGCCTGGTCTCGGGCAACCGCGGGATCCGTCCGGAATCGAAGTTCGACGCCGAGAAGGTGTTCACCGCCTGCCGCGACCACGGCACCGCGGTGGAGATCAATTCCCGCCCGGAGCGCCGGGACCCGCCGACCCGGCTGCTCAACCTGGCCCGCGACATCGGCTGCGTGTTCAGCATCGACACCGATGCGCACGCGCCGGGCCAGCTGGATTTCCTCGGCTACGGTGCGCAGCGGGCGCTCGACGCCGGTATCGAGCCGGACCGCATTGTCAATACCTGGCCGGCCGACCGTCTGGTGGAGTGGGCGGCATCAGTCGGATAGGTGCGGCATCTCCAATCCCGGGTCGCGCCCGACCAGCACGGCGCGTGTCAGCGCGGACTTGCCGTAACGCCGGTGAACCTCGTCGATCGCCTGGTCCACCGCGGGTGACTCCCCGGCGAACGGGAGCGTCAACTGCTGGGCACCGCTGCGGTCGATGCCCGAAACCGCGAATCCGACCAGTGTCAAACCCTTTTCGGCGATCAGCGGCGCGGCCGCGGCCACCAACCGGCGGGCCGTGGCAAGGATGGGCTGTGTCGAGGCAGTGGCCCACGGCATCGTCTGCGACCGGGTCGCGCGGCTGAAGTCATCGAAACGCAGCCGCAACGTGACCGTCCGTCCGGTGCGCCCCGCGGCGCGCATCCGGCCGGTGATCCGGTCGATCAGGTTGACCACCACGGCGTCGACCTCGGTGGCCGACAGGGTGGTGCCGGCTCGCCCCAACGCCCGCTGAGCTCCCACCGAGCGGCGGCGCACCCCGGTAGTCACGCGGCGGCGGTCGATGTTGCGGGACAGGGCGTAGAGCTGGCGTCCCATAGCCTGCCCGAGCATCGAGGCGAGCGCGGACTCGCTGAGTTCGGCTACCTCGGCGACCGTGGTGATGCCGTGCGCGTGCAGCTTTTCGGCGGTCACCGCCCCCACCCCCCACAGCCGGCGTACCGGCAGCGGATGCAGGAACTCCAGCTCCCTGTCGGGCGGCACCAGCAGCAGGCCGTCGGGCTTGGCCTCCTGGCTGGCGACCTTCGCCAGGAACTTGGTCCGGGCGATTCCCACGGTGATGGGCAGGCCGACCCGCGCGCGTACGTCCGCCCGAAGCCGCGCGCCGATCTCGACCGGCGTACCGGACACCCGTCGCAAACCGGCGACGTCGAGGAACGCCTCGTCCACCGACAGCGGCTCGACCTCCGGTGTGCAGTCGTGGAACACCTCGAACACGGCGTCGCTGGCTTTCGAGTAGGCGCTCATTCGCGGCGGCACCACGACGGCGTGTGGGCACAACCGGCGCGCCCGCGCCCCGCCCATTGCGGTGCGCACCCCGTAGGCCTTCGCCTCGTAACTGGCGGCCAGCACTACGCCGCCGCCGACGATGACCGGACGGCCCCGCAGGCCAGGGTCGTCCCGCTGTTCGACGGAGGCATAGAACGAATCCAGATCCGCGTGCAGGATGGACGCCTCACAGCGCACGAACATATGTTCGCACAGCGCTACGACAGGCTATTGCTTCTCGCCGTAGATGGCGCTGACCCAGATATGCACCAGCGTGTCGAGCACGCTGGCCTCCGGCACCGAGGGTTCCTCGGCGAGAAACGACGCGGACAACGCCCGCTCGTTCATCAAGTTGAGCGCCGTGGCCAGCTCCAGGGCGGGCAGGGTGGCGGGTGCGGCGCCCCGTTCCCGTTCGGCCTCGATCACCGAAGCGGTGTGGGCGATCCACTTCTGCATGAACGTCGACCACAACTCCCGGGCCTCGGCGTTGATGGCCCGCACGCCCTGACCGCCCCGGATGACGGCCCGATGTGATCCGAACGTCTGGAAGAACACGTTGATCCCGGTGCGCCACATGTCCTCATGGCCCGCCTCGAGCCGGTCGGCGAGAGCTTGCAGCGCTTCGTCCGCCTCGTTGACGACGCGGTCCAGCAGGGTCAACAACACCGCCTCTTTGGACGGGAAGTAGAAGTAGAAGGTGGGCCTGGAAATGCCGGCGCCTTTTGCCAGGTCGTCGACCGAGATGTCGGCCAGGGGCCGCTCTTCGAGCAGCCTTTCCGCGGTGGCCAGGATCGCCAGCTCGCGCTCGTCACCGGAGGGCCGGGCGCTGCGCCGGCCCCGGGGGAGCGAGGCTCTGCCGGCCGATGAGGTTGCCACGCTGGCAGCTTACACCGTGTTGAGATCCTCGACAGCATGTCGACGAAGGTCAGCAGCCGGTGCCGATCCGCCTCCTGCCTTCGGGTTCGCCTTTCCTCCGGCCCCGGGCCGCCCCCTGCCGGTCGCGGCTCGACATGTCGTTGACGGTATCGACACAGCGTTGATAGCGTGGCCGATATGACTGAGCACCTTGACGTCGTGATCGTGGGCGCCGGCATCTCGGGGGTGAGCGCGGCCTGGCATCTGCAGGACCGTTGCCCGACCAAGACTTACGCGATCCTGGAAAAGCGCGCCGACATGGGTGGCACCTGGGACCTGTTTCGCTACCCGGGTATCCGCTCCGACTCCGACATGTACACCTTGGGCTTCCGGTTCCGGCCCTGGACCGGACGCCAGGCCATCGCCGACGGCAAACCGATTCTCGAGTATGTGAAAAGCACCGCGGCCATGTACGGCATCGACAAGCACATCCGCTTCCAGCAACGTGTTGTCGGAGCGGACTGGTCGAGCGTTTATAACCGGTGGACCCTGCAGATCGACAGCAACGGCACCCGAAACACCCTGACCTGCTCGTTCCTCTTCCTGTGCAGCGGCTACTACAACTACGAAGAGGGCTACGCACCCAAGTTCGCGGGCACCGAGGACTTCACCGGGCCGATCATCCACCCGCAGCACTGGCCGGAGGATCTCGACTACCAGGGCAAGAACGTCGTGGTGATCGGCAGTGGCGCCACGGCCGTGACTCTCGTTCCCGCACTGGCGAATTCGGGTGCCAAGCACGTCACCATGCTGCAGCGCTCGCCCACCTACATCGTCTCGCAGCCGGAGAAAGATCCCATCGCCGACAGGCTCAACCGCGTCCTGCCGGAGAAGGCGGCCTACACCACGATTCGCTGGAAGAACGTGCTGCAGCAGGCGGCGGTCTACGGTGCCTGCAAGAAATGGCCGCGGCGGATGCGCAAGACGCTGATGGGTTGGGCGCAGCGTCAGCTGCCCGAGGGCTATGACGTGCGTAAGCACTTCGGCCCGCACTACAGCCCCTGGGACCAGCGGCTGTGCCTGGTGCCCAACGGCGACCTGTTCCGCGCGATCCGGCACGGCAAGGCCGAGGTGGTCACTGACACCATCGAGCGGTTCACCCCTACCGGTATCCGGCTGAACTCGGGTGCCGAACTGCAGGCCGACATCATCGTCACCGCAACGGGTTTGAACCTGCAACTGTTCGGCGGAGCGACCACCAGCGTCGACGGCGAGCCGGTCGATCTGACCAAGACGACGGCCTACAAGGGCATGATGCTCTCCGGCCTCCCCAACATGGTCTACACCGTCGGGTACACCAACGCCTCGTGGACGTTGAAGGCTGACCTGGTTTCCGAATTCGCCTGTCGCCTGCTGAATTACATGGACGACAACGGGTACGACACCGTGGTGGCCGACGAGCCGGCGCCCGACGTCGAAGAGCGGCCATTCATGGAGTTCACCCCGGGCTACGTGTTGCGCTCGCTCGACGAGCTGCCCAAGCAGGGCTCGCGCACCCCGTGGCGGCTGAACCAGAACTACCTGCGTGACATTCACCTGATCCGGCGCGGCAAGATCGCCGACGAAGGCCTGCGGTTCGCGAAAAAGCCTGCCCCGGTAGGGGTTTAATCTCCTGCAGCGACGACGACAACGCCGTCGTCGTCGCTGTAGGCCAGCTGGCCCGGTACGAACGTCACCCCGCCCAAGGTGACGTCGACGTCGCGTTCACCCGCGCCGGTCTTGGTGCTCTTGCGCGGGTTGGTGCCCAGTGCCTTGATCCCGATATCGATACCCCGCAGGGCGGCTGAGTCGCGCACCGCACCATTGACGATCAGGCCGGCCCAGCCGTTGGCGCGGGCCAACTCGGCGATCAGGTCACCAACCAATGCGGTATGGAGAGAGCCGCCGCCGTCGATCACCAATACCCCGCCGTCACCGGGGTTCGACAGGACCGACTTCAGCAGCGCATTGTCCTGGAAGCAACGCACGGTGCTGATCGGCCCGGCGAATTCGCTACGGCCACCGAACTGCCGGAACTGCAGATCGCAGCTGCGCACCTCGGGTCCGATGTCATCGACCAGGTCAGCCGTCGGACGGAATGTCACTGCCATCAGTCAGCGGCGGCGCAACTGCCGGACCAGCAGCAGGGCCAGCAGGCTCAGCGTCGCCGCGACCACCCACGGCACGGGGTGCAGCGATGACGGCTCGGAAACCTCCTCGGGTAGGGGGTTGGCCGCCTTCTCCACCGTCGACTTCGCTTGTGCTGCGGCGTCTTTGGCGGCCGCGAGCTGTCCGTTGGTGTCGGCGCGCTGCTGCAGTTCCGCGGGCGTCTCGACAGGCTGCTCAACCGGCTCCGGGGCGGCCGGCTCCGCCTTCTTGACGGGAACCTGCTTGGCCACGGCCTTCTTCGCCGGTGCCTTCTTGGCCGGGACTTTTGCAGCGGCGGCCTTCTTGGCCGGTGCCTTCTTGGCCGGCGCTTTTGCGGCCGACGCCTTCTTGGCGGGTGCCTTCTTGGCCGGCGGCCCGGATTCGGGCTCGCCGTCGGGTCGGTCCTGCGGGTCTGCCATGCGGCCGCTCCTTTGCAGCTTGGTCGTCGCTAGTACGTCGCGCGAAACTTGGGTCCCATCATGCCAGGACGCGCGTGGGCTACGGTCTGCGCCGTACGGACCACATCGCGACGACGGCGACAGCGGCCACGGCTCCTACCGCGAACGGCCAGGCAGGAAGCTCGCCGTTCGGGTCTGCGGGTGCGGCTGCGGGCTCCGGTTCGCCGGTGCGGGCCGGCCACCTGTCGGCTTCCGGCCCGACCGACACCCCCGCCCACGCCAGGTTGTCGCCGCCGGAATGAACCTGCGCCCAGGCCGTGGGGCTGATCGGCGCGGCGCCCAGATACAGCGCGCCGGCCAGGGCGATCGCGACGACAGGGCGCCGACGTGCTGCTTTCACAGCCCGAGCCGGGCCAGCAGGTCGGCTTCGATGCCGTCCAGTTGGGAGGAGATGGCCGCGTGAGCCGCCCGACGCCGCTGGGTCGGCATGTTCTCCGCGGCGGTGACGGCCGCGGACAGATCGGCGAGCCGGTCGCTGATGGCCGCCACGAACTGCTTGGTCTCGGCGTCCTTCGGCTTCTTTTCCTGCACTGCCCGCAGCGACTGTTCGGCTCCGGCGACCCGCGCCGAGAGCCGGGCGCCGTGCCCGGAGAACTGGCCGATCTGGGCCAGCGGAATGCCCAGTTGGTCGGCGCGGCGCTGATCGAGGAAACCGCGGGCGGCAACGGCTGCCCGGTAGATCAGCGGCGTCAGAATCGGGGCCAGCAGCCGCGACACCGTCAGGGTCCGGCGGATCCTGGTGGGCGACAGAAGCTTGCCCTCACGCGCGGCCTTGAGTTCGGTCTCGGCTACCTTCAGCGCGACCCGGTCGCTGTCCTTCTGGGCCTTGAGCTGCGCCTGGAGTGCCTTCTCCGCCGCCTTCCGGTCCGCCTTGATGCGGCGTTTCTCGTTCTTGGCCGACAGCCGGGCCTCCAGCTTGGCGCGGGCCTTGATCGCGCGGGCTTCGGCGCGACGAGTCGCACGGCTCTTTCGCTTGCGGAACAGGCCCATTCCCGGCCGCCCTCCCGGTATCTCGTGAACTGACGCGGCGCATGTGCGAGCGCTGGGCCAACCCTAATCCGAGCAGACGGCGCTCGGCCCGCCAGGTCAGGGGTCTACCGATTGGGCAACCGGCCTCAGGCGTCGAGCCCCTCGGCGCGGCGCAACTCGTCGATGCGGTCGAGAACCTTCTGCTGCGCCTCCGGGGACAGACCGTGTGAGCGCACGGCGATGCGGCGCACACCGTCGTCGCGCACACTGCCGTGGAACTGCAGCTCCTTGTCGAGCTTTTCGTAGTAATCGTCGTCGGTGAAGTACGCCGGCTTGATCCGGAAGAAGTTGGCGAGCGCGGCCATGGTGGCTGACGACGGGTTCGTGCGGTTGCCGGAACGTAGCTGGGAGAGGTAGGGAGCCGACATCGTGACGCCCTCGGCCTTGAGCGCGGCGATCACCTCCGCGGAGGTGTGCGGGCCCCTCCCGGGTGGATACACCGTGTCGAACAGGCGGTTCAGGCGGGCAGCGAACGTCGTGCTCATCGATATGACCTCCACCGGGGCGCTAAGAGCAAACGGTTATCAATAGGTATTTGCTGATCATGGTAGCGACTGATCGTGTTCACCACCAAGTGCAAACCCGATCGTAGCCCGTACTACCATGCGGGGCGACCGGGGGCGACGCCGTCCAGGAGCCACCGAACGAAGCGGCCAGGTGTCCACAAAACGACCGGATTTCACAGGTTATCCGCAGAATACCCGCTCTGCCCGCGCGCTGTGATTGGTCGTCGCCGGCGACGACGGTCGCAGCCGCGAACGCTCACCCAATCGAAACGAGTGCCTCCGGGCAACCAGCGCACGGTCGAAAAGCGACCGCTGGTCACTTTGCTGTCAGCCGCCGTTAAGGCCGCATCGGGCCACCGCATCCGCGACTGCGGGTCCGCGCCGCCGGCACGGGAGGGACGTGGCAGAGCGCTCGCAGCCGCGGCCGTGCCGGCGGCCGGGCCCGCGGGGCATCCGGTGTCTGAGAGTGGTCCTGGACTCCGCCGGCGGGCGCTTGGCGCCGCCCCGCTGGAGTTTGCGCCGCAATTGAGGTTGCCGCCGGCACGACGACCGGCGGCGCGACTGACGAATTCGCACCGGAGTGCCGTCGACGGCTACGCCGCAAGCAGCATGGCGAGGATTGCGGTGTCGGGATGGCTGATCGGGTCGACGCCGACGCGGCTCACCATCGAGGTGATGGTTCCGTCGGCCTCCGCTTCCACCCACGCGGCGCGGTGTTCCAGGCCCAGGTAGGGCAGGCCGGGCAGCAGTACGCACCCCGACGCGGCGCCGGTGCATTCGGGCAGCGATGGCGTCGTCTCCGAGGGCGGGTGCAGCATCAGCAGTGCGGGAGGCTGATGGTCCGCGAAATAGCCTGGCTGGATAGCTGTTTCGCCGAATACGGTGCCTTCGGCCAGGACCAGGCCGACGGTGCCCGGCTCCGGCTCGTCGGGAAGCTCCTCCCGGGCACCGAACACCGTTGTGGTGGAGAGCAATCCGGGCAACGAGGCGACCCGTACCGCCACCATCAACAGCTGAGCCCATTCTTTGGTGGAATCTGGCCAACGGCCAGAGATCACAAACCCTTTCAGGGCACCGCGAGCATGAAAGGGGGACACCCCTATCGGCCGGTCTGACCCAGCATCCATCTTGCCCTCCGTGACGCCTTCATCCGAAGTAACCACGCTGGTAGCTCGAACAAATGGTAGCTCGAATAATCAAGCATGCGCGGCGTATTCGTCCCCCGCAAGTCGAGGTGCTGTGGATAGGCGGACCAGGGGCGGCGTCACCTGTCCGCACCGGGCCGTGCGGTCACCGCTGCGCCAAAAGACAAGGGCGCCGCGCGATGTCGCGCGACGCCCCGGCCTGGAGGGGATCAGGGAAAGATCAAACCTGAGGTTTTCGACGTCGCCGCTTCGTAGCGGGACTGCACGTCCGCCCAGTTGACGACGTTCCAGAAGGCCTTCACGTAGTCGGCTTTGACGTTCTTGTACTGCAGGTAGAAGGCATGCTCCCACATGTCGACCTGCAACAGCGGAATGACACCGAGGGGCACGTTGGCCTGCTGGTCGTAGAGCTGGAAGGTCAGCAGCCGTCCGCCCAGAGTGTCGTAGCCGAGCACGGCCCAACCCGAACCCTGCAGGCCGTTGGCTGCCGCACTGAACTGAGCCTGGAACTTGTCGAACGAGCCGAACTGGTCGTCGATCGCGGCGGCGAGGTCACCGGTCGGCTTGTCGCCGCCGTCCGGCGACAGGTTCTTCCACCAGATGGAGTGGTTGACGTGGCCGCCCAGGTGGAAGGCCAGGTTCTTCTCGTTCAAGAAGATGGCCGAGTGGTCGCCCTTGGCACGCGCCTCTTCGAGCTTGGCGATCGCGTCGTTGACGCCTTTGACGTAGGTGGCGTGGTGCTTGCTGTGGTGGATCTCGTTGATCTGACCGGAGATGTGCGGCTCTAGTGCTGCGTAATCCCAGTCCAAGTCGGGCAGGGTGTATTCAGCCACGGCTTTCCTTCCTTCGATGAGCGGATCGTCTGACATGCCATTCACGGGGTCCCGTCATGCGGCGACCTGGCATCTTCAACCCTGCTCCATGACCGCGCGCGCCGCAAGGACGACCCCTGCGATACCCGGCAGTCGAGCCCGAATCAGGAGAGTGCGATGAGCGCGAGGATAGCCAGCAGTGCCAGGGCGATCAGACCAGCGCGCAGTGCGGCGACGACATAGGCCTGGTTCCAGGCGGGCGACCCCGAGTACGAATTCGACTTGGTCGAACCCGGACCGAACGAATGTGTGGCCATCAAATGCCTTCCAACTGCATGTCCACCTCGCCGCGCCGAAGCACGCCAGTGAGGTGAGTCACAATGAAGCTCCGCGTCCGCGATCATACGCCAAACGCGCGGCGCGGGAAAACGGACCGTGGCCCGCGCCGTGCCGCGGTGACCTTCGTGTTTTCGGTGGTGGGAAGCGTGGATGACTTGGCACCGTCTGGTGCGTTTGGTCACTGCAGAGACCGGGTAATCCCCTTTCCAGGTGCGTTGATCTATTCGCTCCGGGCACCCGCAGGCTGTCGATTGAGGCCTGCTGTTACCGCACTGTTATCCACAGTTGACTTCAAATCCCGCCGATAGAGGGCGTCGTACCCTCTTGTCCCAACTGTGGATAAACCTGTGGAAACTGTGGATAGTCCGGTTTAGCTGTGTCCTACGTCACGCCTAGTTTTACTGTGGCGGGTGTCGGCCTCGGCGGCGGCTGTGCTAAGAGCCGTCGCTCCGCCCACGGCGGCCGGTACCCATTAGGCTGGTCCGGTGATTCAGGTGTGCTCTCAGTGCGCGACGCGGTGGAACGTCCGCGAACGCCAGCGCACGTGGTGCCCCCGCTGCAGGGGCGCGCTGATGGCGCCGCTGGCCGACATGACCCCGGGCGATCCCCGGTGGAGCGCGGCCAGGACGCAGATGTCGGCCGTCCCCGCCGCGCCACGCACGCCGCCGCGACTGCCGCCCGGATTTCGGTGGATAGCGGTGCGGCCGGGCGCCGCGCCGCCGGTGCGCCCGGGGCGCCGGCCGCTCGGCCCGACACCTCGATACTCGGTGATACCGCGTTGGGGTCTGGTGGACCGGGCGCCCCAGACGGCGGTGGGGTCGTCGGACGCCCCGGTCGAGCCCGGACCGACCGCCGAGTTGGTGCGCATGCTGATGTTGGCCACTCAGCTGGTGCTCGGCGGAGCCGCGCTGGTGTATGCGCTGCGCTACGGACTGCTGGTCTACAACCGCAACTCGCTGCTGAATTCGCTGGTGGCCATCGCCGCGGACTGGCTCGGCATCGTGGCCAGCCTGGCGGCGATGGCGGTGCTGCTGGGCTGCTTCGCGGTTCTCATCCGGTGGTTGGTTGCGCGCCGGGCGGCCGCGTTCAGCTACCACGGCCTGCCCGAGCATCGCTCGACCCGCCGGTTGTGGGCGGGCTGTCTGCTGCCGTTCGCCAACCTGGTGATGGCGCCCGTCTACGTCATCGAACTCGCGCTCGTGGAGGACCACTACGAACGAGTTCGCAGGTCCATCGCCGGGTGGTGGCTGGCATGGGTGGTGAGCTACGTGGTCTCGCTTTTCGCGATTGCAACCAGCTTGTCCAGCGATGCTCAGGGCATCGCCAACAACACGGTGATGGTCGTGGTGGCCTACCTGGTTGCGGCGGTCACCGTCGCCGCGGCGGCGCGGGTCTTCGAGGGGTTCGAGCGCAAACCCGTCGAACGGCCGGCGCATCGTTGGGTTGTCGTGCCGGCAGATCCTCCCGCCGCACCGGTACCGGCCGCAGCGGTTGAGCCGGAGGGACAGGAACCGGCAGCATAAGCGTATGACGCGGGCGGACGAGGTGCTGGCCGGGCATCCCTTCGTGGTTGCCCACCGTGGCGCGTCGTCATCGCGCCCCGAACACACCCTGGCCGCCTATGACCTGGCCTTGAAAGAGGGCGCCGACGGTGTCGAATGCGACGTCCGGCTGTCTCGTGACGGCCACCTGGTGTGTGTGCATGACCGCCGCCTGGACCGAACCTCGACGGGGGAGGGACTGGTCAGCACGACGACGCTGGCCCAGCTGCGCGAGCTGGAATACGGGGTGTGGCACGACAGCTGGCGTCCGGACGGTACGCACGGCGACACCGGTCTGCTGACGCTGGACGCGCTGGTTGCCCTGGTGCTCGACTGGCAGCGGCCGGTCAAGATCTTCATTGAGACCAAGCATCCGGTGCGCTACGGCTCGCTGGTGGAAAGCAAGCTGCTGGCGCTGCTGCACCGCTTCGGCATCGCCGCGCCGGCCTCTGCGGATCGGTCACGTGCGGTGGTGATGTCGTTTTCCGCGGCCGCGGTCTGGCGAATCCGCAGAGCGGCGCCGATGCTGCCCACCGTGTTGCTGGGCAAGACCGGCCGCTACCTCACCAGCAGCGCGGCGACCGCCGTCGGGGCTACCGCGGTGGGACCCTCGCTTGCCGCGCTGAAGGATTACCCGCAGCTGGTGGACCGCTCGGCGGCCCAGGGCAGGTCGGTGTACTGCTGGACCGTCGACGATTACGACGACATCGACTTCTGCCGGGAGGTCGGGGTGGCATGGATCGCCACCAACTACCCGGGCCGCACCAAGGCGTGGCTGGAAAGGCGACAGGCGAGCGAGAACAGCGGCTGATCAGCTGTGTGCTAGAGGCGCCCGCCGGCAGGCTGGGGCGCGTCCGGCCCGGCCGGCGCACTCGCCACCTCACGCGCCACGTAGTTCTCGAGTTCGAACAGGTTGGACCCGGCCCGGTCGGCCACCCGCAGCAGGGTGGACATCAGGGACATCTCCTCGACCTGTTCCTTCAGGAACCACTGCATGAACTGCTCACCGAGGTAGTCGCCCTCGTCGCGGGCCACCGCCGCCAGCCGGGTCACTTGGTCGGTGACGGTGCGTTCCAGGTCCAGCGCCAGCGCCAGTGCGTCGCATGGCCCGTCGAATTGATTGCGGACGGCGTCCGCCCCGGGGATCTCCACCCGCAGATCGCGATCGAGCAGGTGCCGCACCATCATCATCGCGTGATTGCGTTCCTCGACCGCCTGCCCGTAAAAGTGCTGCGCCAATCGGGGCAGATCTTCGGCGTCGAAATAGACGGCAATTGCGACATATTGCTGAGCCGCCGTGAACTCGTTGAATATCTGCTCCTGCAGCAGGGCGTGGAATTTTGTCTTGTGCCCATCAAAATCCGTCATATTCTGCACGTTAGTCCTGCTAGAGGGGCATCTGCAACGAAGGTTTCACTTACTCAGGAAAGGGTTTCCTAACCCGCAATTGGTCAGAAACCCCCATTCCTTAAAGGGCAGGTTTACCTAACTGTCCGGCGATTGGCCGCCATTTTATGGCGCGCGTCACAATTATG
>NZ_JCALCX010000120.1:0-318 GCF_059812565.1 Mycobacterium sp. NGS49
GTTGGATGGGGCTGGGCATCCGTTGTTGGGTGCGGTGGTGGCCCAGCCTGAGTCTGGTGGGGTGGTGTTGACGGGTCGGTTGTCGGTGGTTGAGCAGCCGTGGTTGGCCGATCATGTGGTGGGTGGGGTGGTGTTGTTCCCGGGGACTGGGTTTGTGGAGTTGGTGATTCGTGCCGGTGATGAGGTGGGGTGTGGGGTTGTTGAGGAGTTGACGTTGGGTGCGCCGTTGGTGGTGGCGGAGCAGGGTCAGGTGCGGGTTCAGGTGGTGGTGGGCGGGGTCGGTGAGTCCGGTGGTCGCCCAGTGTCGGTGTATTCCCT
>NZ_JCALCX010000121.1:0-305 GCF_059812565.1 Mycobacterium sp. NGS49
GGCAGCGGCGGGCGCGGCGCCGACAACACCAGCACCGCCGCCCCCGGACAGCAGGGCGCCGCCGGCGGCAACGGCGCCGCCGGGGGCACCGGCGGCAGCGGCGGCGCCCCCGGGGCCACCAACGGCGGCACCGCCGGCCAACACGGCGCCGGCGGCCAGGGCGGCACCGGCGGGGCCGGCGGCACCGGCGGGGTCGGCGGACGCGGCACCGACGCCACCCCCACCACCACAGCCACCGCCGGCGGCCAGGGCGGCACCGGCGGCACCGGCGGCGCGGCCGGACTCGGCGGCACCGGCACCACCCC
>NZ_JCALCX010000122.1:0-278 GCF_059812565.1 Mycobacterium sp. NGS49
CGCTTCGGCCCGCTGACCCCGCCACGCGCGGTCGCCATCATCACCCAGATCGCCTCGGCCCTGGACGCCGCGCACGCCGCCGGGGTCATGCACCGTGATGTCAAACCGCCCAACATCCTGGTCACCCGCGACGACTTCGCCTACCTGGTCGACTTCGGCATCGCCAGCGCCACCACCGACGAGAAACTCACCCAACTGGGCACCGCGGTGGGCACCTGGAAATACATGGCCCCCGAACGCTTCTCCAACGACGAGGTCACCTACCGCGCCGACATCTA
>NZ_JCALCX010000123.1:0-273 GCF_059812565.1 Mycobacterium sp. NGS49
GAGCGGTTGTGGCGGGTGGACCCGGGTGCCACCGAGGCCGAGCTGATCGCGCGCATCACCGAGTTGGAGCGGGTCAAATCCGCCGCCGCAGCCGGGCAGGCGCGGGCAGCGGCGGCGCTGGACGCGGCCCGGCGCGCCGACGACGCCGCGGCCGGTGTCGCGTCGGCAAAGCGCGGCCGCGGGGTGGCCGGTGAGGTCGCGCTGGCGCGCCGGGATTCCCCGGTGCGCGGCAGCCGGCATCTGGGGTTCGCCAAGGCTTTGGTGCACGAGATG
>NZ_JCALCX010000124.1:0-266 GCF_059812565.1 Mycobacterium sp. NGS49
GCTCAACCCGTGGCGCTGGTATGCGGTTCCGCGTGCGGCGGCCGGTGCGCTGACCGTCGACCGCGATGATCACGCCTGGGACCTGGCCCGGCTCGGCTGGGCCCTGCACGGCGCCACCACGGCACTGACCGTGCCCATCGGTGAGTTCACCGACACCGGCGTCGGCTCGGTGGTGGTGTGGAATCACGACGCGGCCAGTGAACTGTTCGACGCGCTGGCCGCCGATGCGCCGGTGCCCGCCGACGCGTTGCAGGACCAGCCGTGAA
>NZ_JCALCX010000125.1:0-258 GCF_059812565.1 Mycobacterium sp. NGS49
GGCGTCGAGGTCGGTGCCCTCGATCATGCGCATCTCGAGGTACATCTGGCCGTCGATCTCGCCGTAGTCGTGGATGGGCACGACGTGGGGTTCTTGGAGTCGGCCGGCGATGCGGGCCTCGCGCTTCATGCGTTCGCGGAAGACGGGGTCCTTGCTGAACTCGGCGGTCATCACTTTGACGGCGACGGTCCACTCCTTGACCGTGTGCTCGGCCTCGTAGACCTCGCCCATCCCGCCACGGCCCAGCAACCGCTTGAG
>NZ_JCALCX010000126.1:0-251 GCF_059812565.1 Mycobacterium sp. NGS49
TTTGCCGGGGCCGGGTCGGGTCCGCTGCATGTGGCCGCGGCGGCGTGGGAGAGTTTGGCGGCCGATCTGGCGGCGTCGGCGTCGTCGTTTGACGCGGTGATTGTGGGCTTGGCCAGTGGGCCGTGGGCCGGGCCGGCGTCGGCGTCGATGGCGGCTGCGGCGGTGCCGTATGTGGGGTGGTTGAGTGACGCCGCGGCCCAGGCGCAGTTGGCGGCGGGTCAGGCGCGGGCGGCGGCGACGGCGTTCGAGGG
>NZ_JCALCX010000127.1:0-244 GCF_059812565.1 Mycobacterium sp. NGS49
GTTGTTCTGCACCACATACCCACCGGTGACCGTCGTCGTCCCGTACTGCGTGGAAATCACCGTCCCACCCGGCGGCGGCGTCGTGGGCGGCGTGGTCGGCGGAGTCGTCGGCGGAGTCGTCGGCGGCGTGGTCGGCGGGGTGGCCGGCGGCTCGACAGTGACCGGGCTCCCGTTGAGCAGCAGATTCGTCGGGGGCGCGTAGCTGCCGGTATGCGCGGCCTGATAGCCGACGGTGATCGAATCA
>NZ_JCALCX010000128.1:0-238 GCF_059812565.1 Mycobacterium sp. NGS49
GATGCGGAGTTCTTCGGTATTTCCGCGCGCGAGGCCACCGCGATGGATCCTCAGCAGCGGCTGCTGCTGGAGGTGTGTTGGGAGGCGTTGGAAACCGCGGGCATCGACCCGACCGCGTTGGAGGGCACCGACACCGGGGTCTTTGCCGGGGTCTGGTCTCAACAGACCCCCAGCGATGCCCGGGGTTCGGAGGGTTATGGGTTGACGGGGACGGCGACCAGTGTGGCTTCGGGGCGGA
>NZ_JCALCX010000129.1:0-236 GCF_059812565.1 Mycobacterium sp. NGS49
GATGCGCCTCAGCGAGCGAGGTGACAAAGCGCGGCCAACCACCGTCCTCGCGACGCAGCGAACCCAACACCGCCACCGAGGTGGCATCTCCACCGCTGGCCTGGACCGTCTCGGTCATCGCCACCGCCAACACCGGATGCGGACCCAACTCGATCAACGCCCGACACCCCTGCTCGATCAACCCGCGAGTGGCCCGCTCGAACTGCACCGGCTCACGCAAATTCCGATACCAATAG